>NZ_JBEXGU010000034.1:0-70313 GCF_040607515.1 Streptosporangium sp. NPDC005286
GTGGGGTCCGGGCGTGGCCGGACCCCACGGGCCCGCCCGCAACGGACGACGGCTCGGACGCGAGTTCACCCGATCACTGTTGACAACGTTGTCAGTACGCTGTGCATGGGCGATGATCGAGTCGTGACAGAGAGTGTGCGAGGCCGTCCCACCATGAAGGACGTCGCGGAGGCGGCCGGGGTGGCGCTGAAGACCGTCTCCCGGGTCGTCAACGAGGAGCCGGGGGTCAACCCCGCCACGGCCGCACGGGTCACGGCCGCCATCGAGCGGCTCGGCTACCGGCGCAACGAGAGCGCCCGGGTGCTGCGCCAGGGCAGGACCGCGACCATCGGCCTGGTGATCGAGGACGTGGCCGACCCCTTCTACTCGGGGCTCAGCCGCGCGGTCGAGGACGTGGCGCTCCGGCACGGCTCGCTGGTGCTCAGCGGCTCCTCGGGGGAGGACCCCCGGCGCGAGCGGGAGCTGATCCTCGCCTTCTGCTCGCGCAGGGTCGACGGCCTGGTCATCGTGCCCGCCGGGACCGACCACGACTACCTGCGGCCCGAACTCGACGCGGGCATCGCCGCCGTCTTCGCCGACCGGCCGGGAGGGCTGGACGCCGACACCGTGCTCTGCGACAACGCGGGCGGCGCGCACGCGGGGGTGAGCCACCTGATCCGGCACGGTCACCGCCGCATCGCCTTCATCGGCGACAGCGCGTCCATCTTCACCGCGGGCGAGCGGCTGCACGGCTACCGCCGTGCCCTCCGCGAGGCGGGCCTGTCCTTCGACCCGTCACTGGTCGCGACCGGCCCGGCCGAGCAGGCGGGTCCGGCGTTGAACCGGATGCTCTCCGGCGATGCCCCGCCCACCGCGGTGTTCACCGGCAACGGCCGGATCACCGTGGCCGTGCTGCGTACCGGACACCGGCCGGCCCTGGTGGGCTTCGACGACTTCGAGCTGGCCGACCTGCTGGTCCCCGGCGTGACCGTGGTGGCCCAGGACCCGGTGCGACTCGGCAGGACCGCCGCCGAGCTGCTGTTCCGCCGCCTGTCGGGCGAACAGGGCACCCCCGAGCGGGTCGAGCTGCCGACCCGGCTCATTCCCCGGGGCTCGGGAGAGCTCCCCGGATGAGGCACCACCAGAGCCGGTGGGCTCGGCGTCTCACCTGGCTGTCAGCTTCTCGGCCCTGAAGGGGGCGAGCTCGCGGCACCTCGTCGACGGCCTTGGGGCGTTCGTCCCCGTGACCGTCGAACCGCCGCCGATGACAGGATGCCCCGTCGTTGCCGCAATCAGTGGGCTACCGCCGCCAGCATGCGGTGGTGCTTCGCCGTCTCGACCTCGTCCACAAGCGCGACCGCCAGGTCGGCGTAGGAGAACGTGGCGGCGTCGTCATCGGCCGGCAGAACCTGGCCACCACCGATCCGGTACCGGCCGGTGCGTGGCGCGTCATTGTCGAGGACGACCGGCGGCGGGGCGAGGACCAGCCAGTCGATCTCCGTGTCCGCCGCACGGAGCACGTCGAGTTCCGCCGCATGCCCGAGGGAGAACGCGCGGCCCTCCGCCGGAAAATCGGGCGCGTCATGGACGGGCACCCCAGGCGCGATCTCCAGCGTGGTGCCGATCCCGATCAGCAGCAGCCGGACCACCCCGGACCGTGCCAGGCCATCGAGCAGGGCATGGGCCGCGCCCGCGAAGAACTCCTCTGACGACATGTCGAGCCGGGCGGCGGCGCTGATCGCCGCGTCGTGCCCCGCTGCCACCGCCGCGATGCTGTCCGCGCTCGTGACATCACCGGCGGCCAGCACCACGCCGTCACCTGCCAGGTCCTGGTGCCTGGCCGGATCCCGCACTACCGCCGTGACCTGGTGACCGCGGGTGACAGCCTCGGCGACCACACGTCGACCCGCACGCCCACCGGCACCGAAGACAACGATCCTGCTCATGAGACGACGCTCCGTTCGACAAGGCCGACCTGAATCGGTGGCCGATGCCACGGACACTATTGGGCGCCCCCTTGGTTTCCGCAACGATAGTTACGTACGCTTGCCGGCGTGAGCGAGCCACTTGATCCCGACATGTTCCACGGATGCGCACACGTCACCTCCCCGGTCCGGATCGGCGACAAATGGACAGGGAAGATCATCCGGTGCCTGGAGGCGGGCCCTCGACGGTTTTCCGAACTGCAGGTGCCTCTACGCGGCATCACGCCAAAGGTCCTCACCGAGTCACTGCGGGCGATGGAGCGCGACGGATTGATCACACGCACCGCCTACGCCGAGATCCCCCCACGAGTCGAGTACGAACTGGCTCCGCTTGGAATCACGCTCCTCAAGCCCATGGCCGCCTGCTGCGAATGGGCCGAGGCGCACCTGCCCGCACTGCTCGACGCCCGCGAGGCCCACCAGGGTCGTTGAACCTGGAGCGCTACCAGTGCGCGGGGCGGGTGAGCGCGGCGGGCAGCGTGGTCGCGGCGTCTCCCCTGGCCGCGTTGACCTGGGCCTGGGTGAGGAAGATGCTCCCGGTGAGGTCGGCACCGCGCAGGTCGGCGTCCCGGAGGTCCACCCCGATGAGGTCGGCCGTACGCAGGTCGGCGTTTCGCAGGTCGGCCGCGATGAGGTAGGCCCCGCGCAGGTTGGCCCCGCGCAGGTCGGCGCCCTTGAGCCTGGCCCCGATGAGATCGGCTCCCCGGTGGTTCTTCTTGCGGCCGGGCACCTCGGCCCGTACCAGCTCGCTGGTGCGGAGCAGCAGGGCGTTGACGCCCTGACGGACCGTCGCCACGTCCGTTTCCACGAGCGTTTCGGCACTGCCACGGGTGAGGCGCTCGGTGTCGTCCAGCGCGTGACGGAGATCATCGTGGATGGGGCGGGCCTGCGGCAGCGCCAGTGCCTCGGTCAGGTACCAGAGCAGCTCATGGAGCTGCCGCATGACGGGAAACACCTCGAACATCTGCCCGGCGGTGCCCGGAGCCTGCCGCCAGTCCTGCCCGCCGAAGGTGACCTGGGAGACCTGCTGCCCCGCGCCGAAGCAGTCGAAGACGGTGCAGCCGGGAAAGCCCCGCTCGCGGAGGTTCGCGTGGATGCCGCAGCGGAAGTCCGCCCGCAGGTTCACGCACGGCTTCCCCGCGTCCTTGTCGATCGCGAAATCGGCCGAGGCGGCGAAGGGCAGCGCGACACAGCACAGCCCGAAGCAGTTCGCACAGTCGGCCCGCAGACCGGGACGGTCTCCGCCCGCCAGGGGGACTTCGCGCTTCTGGGACAACGTAGGTGATCTCCTGCCGCGAGGTGGAACGTTCTGCACGAACCTCCATTCTCGCCGACCGTACGAGGAGGTCCGGTCAGGAAGGCTCCGGCCGCAGGGAGCGGTGCAGGGCGAGTGAGCAGCAGACGACCGTGGCCCCCGCCAGGACGATCGCCATGTGCGGGGAGGTCAGCTCGGCGGCCACGCCCACCAGGGCCGCGCCGAGCGCCTGGCCGGACATCATCCCGGCCGAGGCCAGGCCGAACGCCTGCCCCCTGATCGACTCGGGCACCGCCTCCACGAACCGCCGCTGCAACCCGAGCTCGTAGGCGGTCGACGCCACCGTGGCGAGCAGTACGAGCAGCGCGGCTCCCCCGAGCCCCGGCTGCAGGGCGAACACCAGCAGCGGAAGGCCCGATGCCACCGCCATGGGAAACGCCAGCCGCTCCCTGCCCGAGGGCGAGACCAGCCGGCCGACGACGAAGCTTCCCACCGCCAGGCCCGCGGAGGCCGCGGCGAGCGCGTACCCGGCGGTGCTCCCCAGGTAGGGGACCAGCACCGCCTCACCACCCGTCACGAACGCCACCGGCAGCCACTGCGCGAGAAGCAGGCCGCGTATCCGGGTATCCGCCAGCAGCACCCGGTTGACCCGCAGGGTCTCCCAGACGGCACCCCTGCCTCTCGCCTGCTTGGTGCGCACGCCCCCGCGTTCCGCCTCTCCGGTGGGAGAACTCGCGGGAGAACCGCCGTCCCGCACAGCGCCATCACCGGCAGGGCGGCCGCCCTCCGCGCCGGTGGGGGCGTCGTCGTCCTCCGCCCGGCCACCGGCCTCCGCGTTCCTGGCCGGAAAGTCGGGCAGGCCGAAGCGGAGCACCACGGCGGCCAGCACGGACAGCGCGGCGGTGGCGGCCAGCGCCCCCGAGGGTCCGGTGGCGGCGAGGATGCCGCCGCCCACGGCCAGCCCGCCGATCTGCGCTCCCGCCGACGTCACGGTCAGCACCGACCTGCCCAGCACGAACGCGTCCCCCGGCAGCAGGTCGGGCAGCAGGGCTATCCGCGCGGCCCCGAAGACCGGTGAGAACAGGCCGGTGACCAGGACCAGGGCGAGCATCGCCCAGACGGACAGTCCGGCGAAGGCGATCAGCAGGCAGGTCACCACCCGCAGCAGCTCCCCCATGATCATCAGCGCGCGCGGCCGGATCCGGTCGGCCAGCGAGAGCAGGAACGTCGCGCCGACGGCGTAGGGCAGGAAGCCCAGCATGTACGCCGCCGCCGACAGCCCCGGCGAGCCGGTCCGCGCGTAGACCAGCGCCGACAGGGCCAGCATCTTGACCTGGTCACCGGCCACCAGAAGGGTGAAACTTCCGAACAGGACACGGAACTCACCGCTCGCGAAGACCTCCGTGTAGGTCGCGCCGCGTTCTTCTGTGGTCATGGAGACGATGCTGAACGGCACCCGGACCGCTGGCTAATCTTTCGGATATATCCGAAAGGTTGCTCAGTGGTCTATCGCATCGAGGTCACCCCGCACGACATCATGGCCAGCAGGTTCGCCATCTCCCCGCTCATCGTGACCAAGCATGCCCTCTGGATCCTGTCCGGGGCCAGGGGGTCCGGCCAGTGGCGGTCGTGGGCGGACCGGATGCGGGAGCCGTACAAGAGACTGCTGCTCACGCAGCCGGGACTGGCCCCTTTGGTGGCGCTCTTCCGCGAGCGGCACTACAACGCCGACTTCCCCGCACCGCCGCCGACCGGAGTGGACACCCCGTTCGAGGCGGAGCTCGCGGTGGTACGGGCCACCCCGGTGGCGCAGGCGCATGACGAGATCGCCAGGAACCTGGAGGGGATGCCGCGCCCTTCCGCGCCTGTCAGGGAGGTGCTGTTCTCCCCCGACGTCGTACGGCTCTTCGCCGAGGCGCTCCAGGCGATCTGGGAGGAGATCGTCTCCCCCGCGTGGCCGCGCTTCCACGCGATCCTGGAGCGGGACGTGATCCAGCGGGCGGGCCGCCTGGCGACTTACGGCTGGGCGGCGGCGCTCGACGACCTCACCCCGCGGATCCGGTGGCATCCCGACGGTGTCATCGAGGTGCTGGCCGGGGGCGCGGACGAGACCCACCGGCTCAACGGGCGCGGGCTGCTCTTCGTGCCGACCGTGTTCCCCATCAAGATGGGCTCCTACCTGGAGGACGACTGGCCGTACGCGATCAGCTATCCGGCCAGGGGCGTCGGTATCCCGGCCGAGGCGGCGGACGGCCTGGTCCACCTGATCGGCAGGACCAGGACCCGCCTGCTGCTGGAACTCGCGACCCCTGCCACCACCACCCAGCTCGTCACCCTGCTGGGCCTGAGCCTCGGTACCGTGGGCGGCCACATCGCCGCCCTGCGCAACGCGGGCCTGATCACCGGCAACCGCACCGGCCGCACCGTCCTTTACCACCGCACCCCCCTGGGCGACTCCCTGGTCAGCCGATCACCGGCCCTCGACGCTTCCCGGTGAGACCGTTCACCGGTCGGCCCTTACTGCGGGCGTCTGATCAATCGGGAAGGTCAGGGCGGCTGACGGGCGTTCGGGAATCGTTCACGGAAGCCGAGTGCGGGCTTCCGCCTGTGGTGGAGGTGGTCACTGTCCTTGGTGGCCGGCGGCGCGTAGGCGGGTGGCGATGCCGTCCAGGCCGCAGGGGTCGGCCCAGCGGGAGGCCGGGTTGATCTCCTCCATGCCGCCGATGACCGTCAGGCCCCGGCCGAGGAGTACGCCCTGCGGGTGAGCCGAGTAGATCGGCGTTCCGGCCGGGAGCGCGGCGCGGTCCTTGATGACGGTTCCCTCGCGGGTGTCCGGATAGACGAACAGCAGGACCCGGGTGCCCCGGGGCACCGCCCGGCGGAAATCTGCCACCGAAAGGGCCGGGCTCTCGTTTCTTCGCGCCCCCTGATAGAACTTCACGCGGACCAGGCGAGCGGCCGGTCCCTTGAACCGCTCGGTCACCCGCACCGGCATCAGCACGTAGTGCGTGCGGTCACCGGGGATCCCCTCCTCGACGATCTGCCCCGGCAGGAAGTCCTCGACGGTGCCCGCGACGACCAGTGGGGCCTTCGCCGCGAGTTCCTCCGGGGAGTTGAGCGGGTCGTAGTCGAAGGCCGTCTGCCGGAGCAGCCTGAGGTTCAGTGCTCTGGCCGGGACCGGGGCGCACGCGGATCGGGGCGTCGGCCCCGTCGAGGCCGGGGACACCGATGTTTTCGGTGCGGCCCCCGTCTCCGGTGCTTCCCGCGTAGGGGGTGTGGATGCCGTTGCCAAGGCGTCCGAGGTTCGAGCCGTGCTCGCGGGGGCGCCGCAAGCGGTCAGCGCGACAAGAAACAGCAGGACGGACAGTCGCATGATCGTGTCACCCTTCAGAGCTGGGTCGGATCCACGGATATGGTGTACGGCACCCCGTTTGCAGGGTTCGGATGCCGCACACCACGTCCATGGGCGTGTCCCCTGCCCGTCAGTCGTCTCGGCAACGGCCTACCGAAGTTCCGGCTCGCTCCAGGATTGGACGTTCACCTGGTCGCCCAGGGCGAGCTTGCCGGGCCGTACGACGGAGAGTTTCACGCCGAACGCGACCCCGCCCTCGGGTGCGCGGCGGTAGGTGGCCAGCGTGCGCAGGGGCTCCGGCCCCGCTCTGGTGCCGCTGTCCTGGTCGACCATCGTGACGGCGCATCGGATGGCGAGCTTGGCGTAACCGAGTTCGGTGTCGCCGACGAGCATCCGCCGGGCCCCGTCCTCCCGGTGCGGCTCCGTCCACCCGCCGATCACGATGTTGGGGCGGAACCGGGCCATGGGCAGCGGGGCACCGCCACCTTCGGTAAGTCGCCGGTTGAGCAGGGCGAGGGTGGCCTCGGAGATGAGATGCACCGGACTGCTGTCCGCGTAGCCGGACGTACCCGGTGTCCAGCCGTCGGTCACCCGACGGTGTTCCGGCGGCACCCGCACGAGCCTGCTCGGCGCGCCCAACACCTCCGACAGCCACTCGGCCGCCGCCCGCCCCTGGTCGATCCCCTGGTACGGCGTGCCGAACAGCTCCACATCGCGCCTGGTGGAGAGCAGATCCACATCGACGGTCAGCGCGTCGAAACCCGGCAGCCGGAGCGTGAGCCGATCCCCCTCCGCGTTGATCTCGGGGCGGATGGTGGCGAGCCGTGGGTCGCGCCGCTGGCTGCGGAACACGCCGTTGTCACCGACCACCATGAAACTGCGGTCGTGCGCCAGGCCCGCCACCGTCAGCAGCGTCTCGGTCATCGAGACGCCGGCGCATCCCTTGACGGGATAGCAGACCAGTTCGGTGATAACGGCGGTCCCTCTGCCATCAGGCGACGCACCAGCCCGTGAGGCGGAGAGCATGACCTGCACGTTAGAGACCGAACGGCCTCCACACCAGAAAAAGAGGCGATATCTAACACAAAATCGTCAAGATGTCAGCCCTTCAATGCTCCGGCCATGAGGCCGCGCATGAAGAAGCGGCCGAGGAGGACGTAGATGATCATTGTGGGGATGGAGGCGAGCAGGGCCGCGGCCATCTGCTGGCTGTAGGGGACGGTCTGGGCTCCGGCGATGTTGTTGAGCATGACCGTGGTGGGCCAGCTCTGCGGACCGGTCAGGAAGACCGCGAACAGGAAGTCGTTCCACATTGAGGTGAACTGCCAGATGATCACAACCGCGAAGGCGGGACCCGAGACGGGCAGCACCACCGACCAGTAGGTCCGCAGCATCCCCGCGCCGTCCACCCTGGACGCCTCGATCAGCTCGTCGGGGATGGTGACGTAGTAGTTGCGGAAGATCAGGGTGCAGATCGGGATGCCGTAGACCACGTGCGCCAGGAGCAGCCCGGGGATCGCTCCGTAGAAGACACCCGGCACGCCGGTGACCGCCAGGGTGACCTCGTTGAGCTTCACCAGCAGCTGCACCAGCGGGATCATGACGCCCTGGTACGGGATGAACATGCCGAACAGGAACAGCGTGAACAGCACATCGGAGCCGGGGAAGCGCCACTTCGACAGCACGTAGCCGTTCATCGAGCCGAGCACCGCCGAGATCAGCGAGCCGGGTACGGCCAGCAGCACGCTGTTCCAGATGCCGGGCGCGAGCTTCTCCCAGGCCACCCGCCACGGCTCGACCGTCCACACCTCGGGCAGCGCCCAGGCCCGGCCGGGATCGGCCTCGGTCAGCGGCTTGAAGCTGGTGACCAGCAGCACGTAGATCGGGATCAGGAAGACGAGCAGGAAGGCGACCAGCAGCGTCAGCCGGACGCCGCGCGACAGCCGCGCCCGCCGCCTGGCCCGTCCGCCGGGGTTCCCGTCCCGTACGGGGGCGGCGGGGGTGTCGGTCACGGTGGAGGTCATGAGCGCCGCTCCCTGCGGAGGGTCCAGACGAGGTAGGGGATGACGAAGACGCTGACCGCGAGCACGATGTACGACGCGATGGTGGCGCCCTTGGCCGGGTCGTGGGAGTCGAAGACCGCGACCCACATGAAGACGGCGGGCACGTCGGTGATGATCTGCTTGCCGGAGACCGCGACGATCAGGTCGAAGACCTTGAGCGAGATGTGGCCGAGGATGATCAGGGCGGAGAGGGTGACCGGGCGGAGCATCGGCAGCACGATGTGCCGGTAGACCTGCCACTCGCCGCACCCGTCGACCCGGGCCGCCTCCCGGAGGTCCTCGGGGACCCCCCGGAACCCCGCCAGGAACAACGCCATGACATATCCCGACATTTGCCATATAGCGGGGATGGCCATGGCGGCCATCCCCCAGTCGGGATCGCGGAACCACTGCCACTGCAGGAACTCCAGCCCGAGGCTGTCGAACAGCCGGTTCAGCCCGACCGCCCGCTCGCCCTGACCGGAGTTCATCAGCCAGCGCCAGACCACCCCGGTCGCCACGAAGGAGATCGCCATCGGGAACAGGTAGACCGCCCGGAAGGTCCCCTCGCCTCTGATCCCCTTCTCCATCAGGAACGCCAGCAGCCAGCCGAGCAGCAGCGCCCCGAACACGAAGACCACGGTGAAGACGATGGCGTGGTTGACCGAGATGCCCCAGCGCTTCTGGTCCCAGAGGGTGAAGAAGTTCTCCAGACCGACGAAACTCCCCTCGGACACCTCGTCGTGCCTGTCGGTCATCGCCAACTGGAAGTTCCAGCCGAGCATGCCGTAGACGAAGACCGCGATCGCGATGATCGACGGTGTGACCAGCAGCAGCCCCGGCAGCCACCTGCGTACCCGTGTCACGGACACCCCTTCCGCGAGGTACGGCCCGCGCCTTCGCGGGCCGTACCGAAAATCACTGCCCGGAGTTCTTCGCGGCCTCGGCCAGCGCCTTCTGCAGCGCGGCCACGTCCTTGTCTCCGTGGAACAGGCCGACCGCCTCGTTGATCGCGACGCGCCAGGCGTCGTTCACGACCACGCCGTGCTGGATGGAACCGGCGAGCTTGCCGCCGCCCCAGTCCTTCAGCGCGTCCGCGAGGTAGTCGGTGTAGAGGGCGGTGTCGGCGTCCTTGCGGGCCGGGATGGAGCCCTTCTTCGGGTTGAAGGCGTCCTGGCCCTCCTTGCTCGCGGCCACCTTCAGCCAGGCCACCGCCCCATCGCGGTTCGGCGCACCCTTGGGCAGGGTGAAGCTGTCGGAGAGCCACATGAACGTGCCGCCGGTGCCCGGCGAGGGCGCCCAGTCGAAGTCGGTCTTGGAGGTCTTGCCCAGGCCGCCGTCCGGCGGGTTGTGGAAGTAGCCGTACGCCCAGTCGCCCATGATGTTGAACGCGGCCTCGCCGTCGGCCACCTGCTTGGCCGCGGGCTGCCAGTCGTCGGCCGGGTCACCGGCGTAGGACAGGATCGTCTTGAAGTCGTCGAGCGCCTTGGTCATCGCCGGGCCCGACCAGTCGGAGCCCGCGGTCCAGAGCTGGTTGTAGGCGTCGGTGCCGAGCGAGCCGAGCAGCACGCTCTCCAGCAGGTGGACCATGGTCCACTCCGAGCCGATCGAGAGCGGGATCTTGCCCTTCTGCTTGACCTTCTCCAGCGCCGCGACGAAGTCGGGGATCGTCTTCGGCACCTCGGTGACGCCCGCCTCCTTCAGCACCGCCGGGTTGAACCACATCACGTTGGAGCGGTGGATGTTGACCGGCACCGAGTAGACCTGGCCCTCGACGCTGATCTGGTCGATCAGCTGCTGGGGGAAGACCTCCTTCAGCTTGAGCTCGTCGTAGAGGAAGTTGAGCGGTTCGAGCTGCCCGGCCTTGATGTAGCCCTGAAGTTCGGCGCCCGCGTGCCCCTGGAAGGTGTCCGGCGGGGTCTGGGCCTGCAGCTTGGTGGTCAGCAGGGCCCGCGCCTTGTCCCCGGACCCGCCCGCCACGGCCGCGTCGAAGAACTCAAGCCCGGCGTTCTGCTTCTCGAAGATCTCCTTCATGGCCTTCAGGCCGTCGGCCTCGCCGGGTCCCGTCCACCAGGAGAAGACCTCGACCTTCTTCTTCGCGTCGGCCTGCGGGCTCTGCGTGGCACCGTCACCGCCGCCGTCACCACAGGCGGTCAGGGCGAGCAGGCCCGCCACGGTGACCGCGACGGCTGCCATCCACTGTCGTCGCACAGCTCTCCGTCCCTTCGGGGTTTGGGGTGCACAAAACCCCCGAAAATATGACAACGTTGTCAGTACGGCAATCAAGCCACTCCGCACCAAGCGCCGTCAAGGTCGCGCGGATAACAGCTCAATATCCCGGGATATGAGCACCAGATGACACCCTCCGGTGACAGCGAACCGGTCGGACACACACCCACGCGAAACCACAGCGCACCGCATAGGTGGAGAAGTGCGAAATAGCACTCCAGGAGGAAACAAAGCGGTCATATTGGGCACCGGGGTGGGGGACAACCGTGACCGGCTCCCCCGGATTCGGCTGCTCGTACGCCATGTTCGTGGACGCAACCCGGTCTTGGCGCTCGATGCCGCCGCGGGAAGAGGAGCTCGTAAGGCTCCGTGGGCGGGCTCAGACGCGCTGGACCGCACCGTCGGAGAGCGCGACGACGGTGACGCCGAAGTCATGGATGGTCGCCGCCAGGTCCTCGGACGAGAGACCCGGGGCCACGACGACCAGGGAGCCGCGCATCAACGCCAGCCCGATCAGGGTGGTCAGGGCCAGGCTGCACCTCAGTGGCCAGGTCACCAGGAGGACGTCGGACTTCCCCAGCTCGGCGCCCCTGTCGAGCAGGCTCATCCTCGTGATCAGGTCCTGGTGGGTGAGCACCCCTCCGTCCTCGATCAGCAGGGCGGGCTGCACCGCGGGGTCGAGGAAGGGCAGCGGGACGGGCTCCAGGAGCAGCAGGTCGGCGAAGTCGACGGTGTCGCGGGCCTGGCCGAACGCGATCACCTGCCGGACCCGCGAGTCCTCCACGGCCCGCAACGAGGCGTCCGCCAGGCGCGGAGTGGTGATGAGCAGCCGTGCCTCCCACTCGGCCAGCAGATCGGCCATCTCCGCACACCCCGAGGTGATCGGCGCCGCCACCCCTCCGGCCGCGATGACCGTGTGCACCGCCAACGTCTGGGCCACCGCGCTGTCCACGTGGATTCCGGCCACCTGACGCCGCCGTGCCCCCCGCCGCACCAGGCCCGAGGCTCCTCGGGTCACCTCCGCGGCCAGCCTGCGGTAGCCGTACACCATTCCGGCGCCGAGGTCGATCAGGGCCGGCCGATCACCTCGCCCGTGCGCGTAGCCGAACACCGCCTCGGTGAGTGTGCAGCTGGTGGACGGCGAGGTGGGTCTCATTCCGATGAGGGTAGGGTCGCCTGTCCACAGGGGCATCGACAGATGTATGTAGATGACTGTGTATTCGGCCCCGTGACGCCCTTTCATGTCTTGAAAGCCGGGGATTCCAGCACCCGACCTGCCGGTCGGGTCCGCCGGTTCGCGATTCGCCTGCCCGGGCAATCCCGAAGCCTCCCCGCGCGAACACGGGCGCGCCCCGCCGCGTTCGGATGAACATGCCTCACCTGGTCATCGCGGAACACCCCGACCCCACCGAGGCACACCCGCACACCAAGCGAAAAACGAGCAGTGCTTCCCCCTCCCCGAAGGACGGGGCATCCGCCCCAGATGTCCAGTGATCCCCCCGAGCCGCAGTCCCCCGAATCAGGCCCCGAAAGCAGCGCCCCGAGCGGTCCCCCACAACGGAAGGCGGGCTCGAGCCCTGCGCGACTCGAGCCCGCTGCCGCGTGCGGCCCTTGGCTCCGGCCCCCACCCCTCCGAGGGGACCTCGCCGTCTACCGGGACACGCGACGACCGCGACGTGCTCGACCGAGACGCCCGGGATGGTGTGGACCCACCGTTCCGGACCGGAACTGTGACCGGCACGGTGCGGAAGGCTGGACGTCATCGGTCGAACACCAGGAAAACGTACGGCGGGCGGCGACCCCGGAACATACTCCGGACTAGGTATCCCGAGATGTATCTTCACGCCCGCACATGTGTAGTCCGGAGTGTGTAGAGCCCGAGCGGCCGACCCGGTGACCGCGGATTCTCGCCGGCTCCGGGCCGGCCACCCCGCGGCCGAGCCCACGACCGGTGACCGCTCCCGGCCCGCGTGTCAGGAACGATTCTGCTCGACGACCCAGGTGGCGACCTGCGTACGTGAGGAGAAGCCGAGCTTGGCCAGGATGTTGGCGACGTGCCTGGCCGCGGTGGCGGGGCTGATCACCAGCTCGTCGGCGATGGCCCTGTTGCTCATTCCCCTGGCGATCAGTTCGGCGATCTCCGCCTCCCTGCAGGTGAGCGTGGTCAGCGGGGCGATGACCGGAGGCCTGCCGAGCAGCACCGGCGTCTCGCACGGCTCGTCGAGCTGAAGTGCGTAGCGGACCGCCTGCTCCTGGGACATCTCCTGGCCGTGCGCCCACAGCTGGGCGACCAGCGCGTCACCGAGGCGTACCCGGGCGGGCTGGAGCAGCTCCTCCATCCGTGCCCCGAACCCTGGCGGCAGCACGGCGCCGCTCATCGCGCTCCTGATCGCGGCGGAGGCGCCGGCCAGGCGGACCGCCCTGCGGTCGTCCTCCTCGGCGAGGGCGAGCTGGGCGAGCGTCTCGATCCGGCGGGCCACGCCGAGCCGCTGGCCGGTCCCGGTGCAGAGCCGCAGGCTCTCGATCAGCCTGGCCCGCGCGGTGACGAGGTCTCCCTGGGCCAGGGCGATCCGGCCAAGACCTGACAGGCAGGTGATGGACTGCCAGTGGGCGGTGATGTCCTGGAGCATGTCGAGGGCGCGCTCGTAGTGGGCGCGGGCCTCCGCCAGGTCGCCGCGGAGCCAGGCGACCTGGGCCAGACCGATGAGGGCCACCGGCGCCGCCCAGTGATTGTCCAGCTCGTGGGCGATGGCCAGCGCGGCCTCGAAGGAGCGCTGCGACTCCTTCGCCCTGCCCTCCGACAGTGCGAAAGTGCCCTCCATGGAGCGGATGACCGTCTCGTGCCACGGGTCGTCGACGGTGTGCACGGCCTCCAGCGCCTCGTCCAGCAGGGACCTGGCCCGCTCCGGGCGGCGCTGGTAGATCGCCACCCAGGCGAGGATGGCCAGCGCGCCGCTGAGCGGGCCGGGCAGGCCCGTCTCGCGGCACAGTTCGACCGCCGCGGTGCAGGCGATCTGCGCGGTGTCCGGGTCGCCCTGCCCGAAGGCCACCTGCCCGCGCAGCGCGAGGGCGTCGCCGCGCACGTACGGCGCCAGTTCCTCGGGGGCGGTGTCGAGCAGGCGGTCCAGCCACTTGTCGGTCGGGGTGAACCTCCCCCCGGCGATGATCGGCCAGCGGAGCAGCACCAGGAGGCGGAGCGCGCTCTCCGGGTCGCTCGCGGCCTCGACCGACCAGCGCACCGCCGCCCAGACGTTGGCCTGGAGCTCGTCCAGCATGACCAGCATCGGGCAGATCTCGGCCCAGGTGGGCCGGGGCCGCCGGACTATCGTCTGGTGGATCCGGGCGGCGAGCTCGATCATGTGGTCGCGGTGCAGCCGCCGGAACTCGGGTTCCTCTCCGGAGGCTTCGAGCTGCTCCGCGGCGTACTCGCGGATCGTCTCCAGCATGCGGTAGCGCGTCTCACCCGCGACCTCGGCGTCGGCCAGGACCAGCGACTTGTCGACCAGGTCGCAGAGCACCCCCAGAACGTCCTCGGCCCACAGGGCGTTACCCGCGCAGACCTGCTCGGCCATGTCGAGCGTCCAGCCGCCGGTGAAGACCGCCAGCCGCCGCAGCAGGATCCGCTCGGGCTCGTTGAGCAACTGGTAGCTCCAGTCGACCGTCGCCCTGAGCGTCCGCTGCCTGGCCGGGGCCGTTCTGTCGCCCGCCGACAGCAGCCGGAACCGGTCCCGGATCCTGGCGTTGATCTGCTCCACGGTCAGCACCCTGCACAGGGCGGCGGCGAGTTCGATGGCGAGCGGCATCCCGTCGAGCGCCTCGCAGAGCCCGGCGATGTCCGCCGCGTTCTGCTCGGTCATGGCGAAGCCCCGCGAGGCGGCGGTGGCGCGGTCGACGAAGAGTCGCACCGCCTCGCTGGCGCCGACGTCGTGGCCCTCGCTCCTGGGCAGGCTGAGCGGCGGCACCCGCCACACGGTCTCCCCTGCCACCCGCAGGGGCTCGCGGCTGGTCGTGAGCACGCGTACGTCCGGGCAGACGGTGAGCACGGCGCGGCAGAACCTGGCGGACTCCTCGATGAGCGACTCGCAGTTGTCCATGACCAGCAGCAGCCGCCGTTCGCCGAGCGCGTCGATCAGGGTGTCGGCCAGCGCGCGGGACGGCTCGGCCTTGACCCCGAGCACGGCGGCCACCCGGGGCTCGATCAGGTCGCCCGGCACCGCGTCGGCCAGCTCGACCAGCCAGACACCGCCGGGGAACTCCTCCGCCAGCTGGGTCGCGACCCGGATCGCCAGCCTGCTCTTGCCGATGCCGCCCGCCCCGCAGAGGGTCACCACCCGGGCGACGCCCAGTAGGTCTGCGAGTTCTTCCACGTCGGCTTCACGCCCCACGAAGCCGTTGGGTTCGAGAGGCAGGTTGCCTCCGGTGAGGGAAGCGTGTGCGGTTTCCTGGGTCATCGGCTCTTAAAGAGGTCGCGGGTAGAACCGTCACAGAAAGTGTGACATCAATTACCGAACCATGCCCAGTCTTAGACCATTTCCGGTCCACAGATCATCCCGTCCCGGCATGTTCCGCCTCCCCGCCACCCGGCCGCGACCGCTCGCACCGTCTCGGAGCGGCGATCCGTCGCGGGCCGTGACAGTCCGCGCGCGAGGCGCAGCCGACCGTAACCGGCCATCCGATGGCCATCGCCGGTGCGGCGGCTCACACTGCTCGCATGGCAGACTCTCCCACCGATCCGGCCCCCGAGCTTGGCGAGCTCAGCCTCTCCGACTGGTACGCGCACACCGACAAGATGGCGAAGGTCGGTTTCCTGACCATCGCCCGCAGGCTTCCCGCGCTGGTCTCGCAGGCCGTCAGGCTGGCGTGGCTGGCCAGTCCCCGCGACACCGCCGTCGCGATCACTCTGAACCTGTTCGGCGGGGTGTTCACCGCGTTCGGGCTGCTCGCCACGACCGGGGTGCTGTCGGCGCTGTTCGAGGCGGGCCCGACTCCCGAGCGGGTGCGGGCCGCCCTGCCGAGCCTGATCCTGGTGGGCGTGGCCGCGGCCCTGCGTACCCTCACCCAGGCGGGCGCGGGCTGGGCTCAGTCGCGGTTAGAGCCCCAGGTCGGCCGGATCGCCGAGGAGCGCCTGTACGGGCTGACCAGCCAGGTCGGCCTGGCGGCCTTCGACGACCCCGACTTCCACGACACGCTCCAGCGGGCCAGGGCTCGCGGGGTGTCCATGGCGGACGAGGTGGTGGTCACGGCCATCAACGCGCTGACCGCGATCATCGGCATCGCCGCCGCGGCGGGCGTGCTGGGGGTGCTCCACCCGGTCCTGCTGCCGCTGCTGGTGCTGGCGGTGCTGCCCGACGCCTGGGCGGCGGTCCGTTCCGCGCGCATGCGCTACACCACCATGTACGCACTGATCCCCGCCCGCCGCCGAAAATGGATCATCGCGGAGCTGCTCGCGGAGCGCGAACCGGCCGCCGAGGTGCGCTCGTTCACCATGCGCGGCTTCCTGATGCGGATGTACGACGCGGTGGCCACCGCCGAGCAGACGGTCATGCTCGGCCTGGCCCGGCGGCAGGTGCTCGCGAAGGTCGTCGGCGAGGCGCTGGGCGGGGTCGGCACCGCCGTGGTCTACGTGGCCCTGGGCGTGCTGCTCGCGATGGGCGCGGTCCCCCTGGCGGTGGCGGGCACCGCCGTGCTGGCGATCCGCTCGGGCCAGACCTACCTGGCCAACCTGATGTTCGCCACGAACCGGCTCTACGAGGAGGGGCTGTACTTCACCGACTTCCTCGATTTCTGCGCGGAGGCGGAGCGCAGGCTGCCCGCCGGGCGGCCGGCGCGGGCGCCGGAGAGCTTCGAGCGGATCATCGCCGAGGACGTCGTCTTTACCTATCCGGGTTCCACCGTCCCCGCGCTCCAGGGACTCACGATGCGCATCGACAGGGGCGAGGTGATCGCCCTCGTCGGGGAGAACGGCTCGGGCAAGACCACGCTGGCCAAACTCCTCTCCGGGCTGTACGAACCGGACGGCGGCCGGGTCAGCTGGGACGACACCGATCTGGCCGGGGTCGATCCCGACGAGCTGCGCCACCGCATCGCGGTCATCGCCCAGGACCACACCCGCTGGCCGCTGACCGCCCGCTACAACATCAGCATGGGCACCGACAAGGGGGAACCCGCGCTCGTCGCGGCGGCCGAGGTCGCGGGCGCCGACCAGGTGGTCGCCGAGCTGCCGCACGGTTACAGCACGCTGCTCGACCGGCGTTTCAAGGACGGCCAGGAGCTGTCCGGCGGTCAGTGGCAGCGGATCGCGGTGGCCCGCGGCTTTCACAGGGACGCCCCGCTGCTGATCTGCGACGAGCCCACCGCGGCCCTGGACGCCCGTGCCGAGCACGCCCTGTTCGAACGCATCCGGCAGCACGCCGACGGGCGCACCGTCCTGCTGATCACCCACCGGCTGGCCAGCGTCCGCTACGCCGACCGGATCTACGTCCTGGACCACGGCAAGGTCGTCGAGCACGGCACCCATGACGAGCTCATGGGCCTCGACGGCCTGTACGCCGACCTCTACGGCCTCCAGGCCAGGGCCTACTCCACCTGACCACCCAAAAACGCCGCCATGACGGCTTTGGCGATAACGATTCCGGCAACAGAGACCGCCACCCGTCCCCCGAACCCACCACCTACTCCGCCTGACCACCCAAAAACGCCGCCATGACGGCTTTGGCGATGGGAGCCGCCACCCGTCCTCCGGATCCGCCGCCCTCGACCAGGACCCCCACGGCGATCCGGGGGGAGACGGCCGGGGCGAAGCCGGTGAAGAGCGCGTGGGCCCTGCCCTTGGCGGCGTTCTCCGCAGTACCGGTCTTGCCGGCGACCTTCACCCCCCGGATGGCCGCGGCGGAACCGGTCCCCCCCTTCCCGGTGGCGGCGACCATCATCACGGTGAGCCGTTCGGCCTCCTCCGTGTCGAGCACCCGGCGGTACGCCGACGGCTCGGTCTCGTCGATCATCGTGCCGTCGGCGAGACGTACGTCCTTCACGAGGTGGGGGCGCATCAGCGAGCCGTCGTTGGCCACCGCCGCCGCGATCATCGCGATCATGAGCGGGGTGGCCCGGACGTCGAACTGGCCAAGCGCCGACATCGCGGTCTGCGCGTCGTCCAGCACGGGAGGGTAGACGCTCCTGGCCACCGGCATGGGGACCTCCAGATCGTCCGTGTCGAACCCGAACGCCTCGGCCTGCTCGCGCAGCGCGTCCTGGCCGAGGTCGACCCCGATCTTCGCGAAGGGGGTGTTGCACGAGAGCTTGAACGCCTGGAGCAGCGGCGGGTTTCCGTTGCCGCAGGTATCGCCGCCGAAGTTGCGCAGGTAGGTGCTGGTGCCGGGGAGGCGCAGGGATGCCGGGGCGCTGACGTGGGTGCCGAGGCCGTACCGCCCGGAGTGCAGCGCCGCCGCGCCGGTGACGACCTTGAAGGTGGATCCCGGCGGGTAGTTCCGCTGGATCGTCCGGTTCAGCAGCGGGTTCGCGGGGTCACCCCGCAGCCGCTTGTCCACCCTGTCCAGCCTGGCCGCGTCGAAGCTCGCGTACAGGTTGGGATCGTACGAGGGCAGCGAGACCATGGCCAGGATCGCGCCGGTGCGGGGATTGATCGCGACAACGGCACCGGGTTTTCCGGTGGCGCGCAGCCCGTTGTAGGCGGCCCGCTGGGCGCCGCGATCGACGGTGAGCCGGAGCGTGGCGCCGCCGCGGGTGCCCCCGACCAGCCCGCGTACCCTCACCCGGGGGTCGCCTCCCGAGAGCAGGGCCTCCTCCGCCTGCTCGATGCCCGCGCCGCCGTGGAGCGAGAAGTGCCCGGTGATCGCCGAGTAGAGCGGGCCATCGGGATAGAACCGCTGATACCGGTAGGTGGCGCTCCTGGCCTTCCGGCTGGTCGCGATGACCGTGCCGTCGTGGAGCAGGATCTGCCCCCTGGGGCTGTGAAAACGAGCGATCATCGTCCGCTGGTTGCGCGGGTCCTCGTTGAGCCGCTCGGAGTCCAGCCCCTGGAGGTAGGTCACGTTGGCGAGGAGGGCGAACAGCATCCCGCCGCACATCAGGGCGACGTGCCGCAGCGGAATGTTGATCCGGCGTGCGCGCGGTGCGACCATGACCCCTCCCCGATACCGGTTTAACAGCCGGACCGAAAAGGGCACCTCGACCAGCGGCAAAGCCGCCGTACGGGTTCTAGCCGACCATAAGCCGCGAGAGTCTACGGCCGTGGCCTGCACTTCGCCCACCGTCCACGATCACCGGATTCGGCGGCGACGACCTCGGCTCAGCTCCGCCGGGAAGCCGGTGCGGGTTCCCCGGCTGCGCACTGGTCGACCACCGAGTGGTAGAAAGCGATCTTGTTCCGGATCGCCACCTGCCGCTCGCGCAGGTTGTCGACCTGCTCCTGCACCCGCCGGTCGTGGGCTTCGAGCAGCGCGATCCGCTCGCGCACCGTGTGGTCGCCCGCCCTGGTCATCTCCGCGAAGCGGAGCATCTCCGCGATCGGCATCCCGGTGTCGCGCAGACAGCGGATCATGCCGAGCCAGCCGACGTCCTTCTCGGTGAACCTGCGCTGTCCGGCCGCGTTGCGGTCGATCGACTCAAGCAGCCCGATCCGCTCGTAGTAGCGGAGTGTGTCGAGGCTGAAACCGGTCTCCTCCACCACCTGTCCCGGTGTGTACACACTCACACCCGTGGGCTCCACCAAACCACCACCTAACTGAAAGCTGCCCCCCTGCCGCCACCGGCGGGTCAACACAACTTACAGCTCGTTTCAAGATGAGCGGCGTGTCAACTGGTGACGACCGTGCTGCTCAAGGAAAATCAGCCGCGCGTCTTCCCCCGACCTCGTTCCCGACGATCTGTGGGAACGCATGGCCCCGCTGCTGCCGCCCCGCCCGCCGCGTCGCCGGCACCATCCGGGGCAGCGGCCGGTCGATGACCGCATGGCCCTGGGCGGCATCATCTACGTACTGCGCACCGGCGTGACCTGGCGCGATGTTCCGACCTCCATGATCGGCTGTTCGGGAGTGACCTGCCGGCGCCGGTTGCGCGACTGGACCGAAGCCGGCATCTGTCCGCGCCTGCACCAGCTGCTGCTGAGCGGACTGCGGGCCTGCTCGATCTGGAGGCCGCCGCCATCGACGGCTCGCACATCCCCGCCCTCAAAGGGGGGACCACATCGGGCTGTCACCGGTTGACCGGGGCCGGCCCGGATCCAAGCACCACCTGATCGTCGACGCACGTGGCACCCCGCTGGTGGTGTCGGTGACCGGCGGCAACCGCCACGACGTCTCGCAGCTGTTTCCCCTGCTGGACAAGGTTCCACCCATCCGCGGAGTGCGCGGGCGTCCCCGGCACAAGCCCCGGCGCTTGTACGCCGACCGCGGCTACGACTACCCCAGCCACCGCCGGTCATCGCCCGCCGTGGCATGGCGCACGGCTCAGGGCTGGGCGCCATCCGGTGGGTGGTCGAGCGGACCTTCGCCTGGCTGCACCGGTTCAAGCGGCTACGCATCCGCTACGAAGACGCCCGCGCGGCGCCGCCGTCCACCGGGGCCGGCCCTCAGGAACGGGCCAGGGTGAAGCGCCCGCTCCCGTTCTTCTGGATCACTATCACGGCGTGGGAGCCGGTCACGGTCGGTGTGATGGTGATGCGCTCGGCCATGCCCGGTCCCCGGGCGAAGGCACCCTTCGCGTCCGCTCTCGGTCTCGCCCACTTGGACGCGCTGGGCGCCATCGTGAAGATGTCGAGATCCTGACCGTCGAGGGGGGTGACGGTGAAACTCACCGGATTGCCCGTCGTGAGGTCCGCGGTGCGGATCTCGACGATGTCGGCCGATTCCATGGACAGCTCGGTGGAGGTCGCCGGCGCGAGCGAGCCCTCCGACTCGGCGAACTCGACGAGGTAGGAATCACTGTCGAGCGCGCTCGCGTTGTGGACGTGGGGGAAGTAGTTCTTCGGACCGGACGTGGCGTCGACGGCGACGAAGTCCGGCTTGTCGTTGCCGGTCTGCTTGCTCGAGACCCCGTTCGTGTGCGACTGATCCTTGAAGAGGCTCACGTGGACGTCTCGCCTGGGAGAATCGACCAGGAGCGCGGCCACCACCGACCAGGCGGGCCGTGCGATGGTGAGGGAGTAGTCGCCGGACGGCAAGGGCGGGCGGTTGAGCTCGACCCTGTCCAGCAGCGGTTCGAAGAACTCTGGATCGATGGTGTTCTGATAGAAGGCGGCCAGCGCCTCATGCTTTCCCGCCGGGGTCGGTATCCCCGCCAGCAGGGCGTTCTTGAACTCGCTGACGGTGTTCGGCCTGCTCGCCGCGACGACGGAGGCGACCTTCTCCGGGCCCTCGGAGGAGAGGTCCCAGTAGACCTCGTTCCTCGGGTCACCGTCGGCGATGTCCATCAGCGCGCCGGCCACCCGGCCCTCGATGTCGGGTCCCGTCGCTCCTCCCCATTCGGGGGTGTCCCAGGTGGCGTTCTCCAGGTCGACCGACGCGTCCAGCGGCCCCCAGCGCCGGTGAGTCTCCCCATAGGCCTGGACCGCCAACCAGGTGGCCCACCCCTCCGTCCAGGCACATCCCTCCGAGGTCACCTGGTTCATCCAGCGCTGGCCGCCGCACGAGGGGGCCGACGGGTACGCGTCGGCGTAGGCGTAGTCCATGATGAAGTGGCCGACTTCGTGGGCCACGGTCATCTTCGCGAGGTGATCCGTCGCGCTCATGATGATGTGGTCGGGCTCGGAGCAGCTCGAAACGCAGTTTTTGAAGACGGCGTACGGGACCGTGAAGTCGGGGGCCCACCTGATCGGTATCGAGCGGCAGGGTGAGGCGCCGGCGACCCAGCAGCCGCCCGGGTTCCCGGTCCAGCCGGTGTACGCCTTCCACGCGGTGTGCGCGGCCGTGAAGATCCGGAACGTGCCCTCGTCCGTGCTGCCGGGCGTGGGGAGGTAGTCGACGATCTCCCTGTCGCCCCGCTCGACATCCGGGACGACGGGCGTCTGGAACGTGTAGAGGGCCTTGTTCCTCGGATCCTGAACCGACCAGTAGTCGTTGAAGGACAGACCCGTCACGTAGACGTCCTGACCGCCGCTCTCGTCGCTGTCGTCTCCGTCGAAGCACAGCTCGTAGTCGCCCTGGTCGTCGGTCTCGCCTCTGGCGAGCACGTCATCACCCCCTTCGGCGTCCCGGTCCATGACGTGCAGCCTGAGCCGGGGAACGCCCTGGACGGTCCCTTCGACCGTCAGGTGCGCGACCGTGCCCTGCACGCAGGTGTCCGCCTCCGTCGCGTCCACCGTCGCGTCCACCGTCGCGTCCACCGCCGCGGGCGTCTCGGAGGGCGGAGGGGCGAGGGTCACGGTCGCGGGTCGCGCCATGCCGAAGAAGGACTTCTCCTTCCCGACGGTGACGTAGGCCAGCGCCTCGTTGCCCGGGCCGGGCCGCCCGTCCGTGACGTGGACGTTGACGGCGGCCGGGCCGGGCGCGGTGGCCGTCACCGTGCCGACGTAACGCGCCTGCTCGTTTTCCCGCATCGGGCCGGTACGGCTCGCACGGTCCAGGTGGCTGCGCCCGATCGTCGCGGGGCCCCGGCTCGTTCCCGAGGGCGGGCTCACCCAGCGCAGGTTCTCGGGCAGGTCCACCAGGACCCGCACGTTCGCCGCCTTCTCCTTCGAGGTGACCGTGACGCTCAGCGTGGCGGTCTGCCCCACGGCCGGGGCCCGGTCGAGGGTGGCGGTGACGGCGAAGCAGTCGCCGGGCACGCACCGCTTCGCGGCGGCGGGTCCGGGTCCGGTCTCCGCGTGGGCGATCGCCCCTCCGGCGGAGAGGCCGGTGGCCACGAGCACCACCGCCAGTAGTCGATGCAGCATTGACGAATCCTTTCTCAGCTCGCGCATGCCCACGGCGAGTCGAAATGTCCAGGCGTGGATGGGTAGGCCGAGCCGCTGTCGTTGGCCGGGATCGCCAGCTCCGCGTGCGCGGACGTACCGGGTGTGGTCGCGTCCGCCGCCGCACGGCCGGCGCCCGAACCCCACGCCACCTTGGCGAGGAAGTCCTGCATGGCCGGGGAGTGCTGGCGGACGATGTTGTGGCCGCCGTTGGCCGCGCCGCAGTGACTGAACAGGTTGTACGAGCCGTTCCAGTCGATCATCTTGTCCCCCGGGTTCGGCCCGTTGGCGGTGATGTCGCCCTGCAGCACGTCCCGGCCCGCTCCGCCGTACAGCCAGTCGACGCCCTGGTGATGCTGGTCGTCGCCACCCTCGGCGTCGGCCTTGTCGGTCAGCTTGAACCACAGGCACGGGTCCACGCTGGTGGTCGGCGTGTCGGCCGGCCAGCGCCCGGGGGCGCAGTTGCCCGGGTAGGAGCCCCGGGGGTTGTAGTCGAGCAGGTCCGAGCCGAGCACGACCGGCTCCGTTCCACCCGCGCCGCCGAACACGTGGTCAACCATCCGATCGCCGGTGCCCCTGGCGCCCGGGCTGAACGTCCCGTTGGAGCTCAGGCAGTCCGGGGTCGCCGCGTCCAGGACGGGGTCGCAGCCCTTGCCGCCCCACAGCACGTCCGCGCCGCCGCCGCCGAAGACCTCGTCGCCGCCGCTGTCTCCGTTGGCCAGGTCGTCGCCGTACCCGGCGTGCAGGCTGTCACGGCCGGGACCGCCTCGCATGATGTCGTCGCCACCCGAGGTGAGGCCGTCGTGCGGCATGGCCGGATCGGTGGGCGCGCCGACCCAGACGTCGCCGTCGGCGTCGTGCAGCAGGTCGGCCCGCCGGTCGTAGGTGCCCTCACGGAAACCGGTGTAGCTCTCCTTGGGCGGCGACTTGAGGCTGACCGTGAAGCTCAGCCGTCGCGCGTCCCCCGCGTCGATGCGTTCGTTCACGACACCGCCCCGGTCGCCGAGCATGGCGTCCTCGCCCGCGCCGCCGTCCATCTCGTCGGCGCCGAGTTCGCCGAACAGGTCGTCGTTCCCCGCGCCGCCGGAGATCCGGTCGTCACCGTCCTGACCCCACAGTCCGTCGTCGCCGTCGTCGCCGTACATCCGGTCCGCGCCGAACGCGCCCGCAGGTTCACACGTCCGCTGCGCCTCGGTGCAGAACCGGGTGGCGGAGCCGGGCAGGTCCGGGTCGTGGGTACGGCTGCGCGTGGCGTTCGCCGGCACCTGGCCCGCGGCGTACCGCTCGGTGTAGACCCGCTCCGCCGTCCCGGTCAGGGTGCGGACGAGTGAGCCGTTGTCACCTAGCAGCACGTCGTCCGCGCCGCCGCCCTCGATCGCGTCGTCGCCGTCCGGCGCGCCGGGGGCCGAGGATCCGCCGATCAAGTCGTCCTGTCCCGCCTCCGGATCGGCGCCTTCGAGGTCCTGGGCCCCGCCCGCCGTTCCCGGCCAGCCCGGGTCGGGCAGCGGGGTGACGGTGGTCTGCGCGGAGTTCGCCGACAGTGGGAGGTCACCGCGGAGCACGTCGGCTCCGCCGCCTCCCTCCACGTAGTCGCCGTGGCCGCCGCCGGAGAGGAAATCGTCGCCGTCCTGGCCCCAGAGCACGTCCACTCCTGTGCCGCCGGAGATCCGGTCCTCACCCGCCGCGCCGCCCAGCCGCCGCACCGCCCTGGCGGCCATCGGAGCTCCCCGCGACCCGATCCGCACGGTGACGCGGGTCGGTTTCTCCGCCCCGGCCACCCGGAGGATCTCGGCGTTGTCGCCCGCCACGACGTCGTCGCCCGGCCCGCCGTACAACGCGTCGGCCTGGTCGGCCGCACCGGTGAACGAGCCGCCGACCAGATCGTCGTCGCCCTGGTCGCCTTCCACCCAGTCGGTGTCCTGGCCGCCTTCGGCGTAGTCGTCTCCTTCACCGCCGCGCAGCCGGTCGGTATCCTCCTGCCCGAAGAGGGCGTCGTCGCCCGCGCCGCCGTCCACCACGTCCGCGCCGGAGCCGCCGCCCAGTGGTTGCACCCGATGGGCGCGCTGCTGCCCTGGCCTGCGGGCCACGGGAGTGGCCTCCCCTGTCGTGGAGAGGACGGCGTTGTCGCCCGCGATCACGTCGGGCCCGTCACCGCCGAACAGTGTGTCCCCCTTGTCAGGGTACGTTCCGGTTCCTCCGCCGACGATCTCGTCCTCGCCCGCCTCTCCGTACACGGTGTCCGCGTCGTTGCCGCCCTCCAGGTGGTCCGCGCCGTCGTTGCCGTGGATCTCGTCGTCGCCGATCCCGCCGAAGGCGGTGTCGTCGTCGGCCCCGCCATGGATCACGTCCCCGGCGCCCGCCGTCGCCGGCGTCCCGTCGAGGTCGTGCGACCCCGTCGCTGTGCCGTTGTCGCCGACCAGCCGGTCGGCGCCGGTGTCGCCGTACAGCGTGTCGGCCCCGTCGTCCTTTCCGGCGAGACGGCCTCCGCCGACGAGCAGGTCGTCCCCGGCGCCGCCGAAGAGCGTGTCCTCGCCGTCGTTGCCCTCGACCGTGTCGGCCTGGGCGCCGCCGTACAGGGTGTCGTCGCCGCCGTCGCCCGACACCTGGTCGGCCCCGTCGTCGCCGTATCCGATGTCCTTGCCCGACCCGCCTTCGACGGTGTCGTCGCCGGCGCCGCCGTACAGTTCGTCGTCACCACGTTCGCCGCAGACCCGGTCGTCGCCACCGCCCGCCGCGACGCGGTCGTCGCCACCGCCCGCCGACACGACCTCGCGGCCCGCGCCGCCCAGGATGAGGTCCCGGCCGTCCTCGGCGTCCTCGGCCTCCTCGCACGGCTCGGCGCGACGACGGTCACCGAAGATGGTGGCTCCGCCGTCCCCGCCGACCAGGTGGTCGGCGCCGTACCCGCCCACCAGCAGCTTGGCCGAGGCGACCACCCCTTCCGGCAGTGGCAGGTGGTTCACGGCGCGCACCGGCCCGTACGGCTCCGTCCCGGTGACCTCGCCGACCTCGGACGGCTCGGCGATCACCCAGTCGTCGCCGGGACCGCCGAAGATCTCGTCCTTCCCATAGCCTCCCGCGAGCACGTCCTCGCCACCGCCGCCGAAGATCCGGCTGACCTGGCCGGGCTGCGAGCGCCCGGCGACCAGGTCGACGCCCCTGCCGCCGTAGACCTTGTCGTCGCCCGCGCCGGTGTCGACGTAGTTGACCCCGAAGTCCTCCGGGCCCTCGTCCTCCGGCTCGGTGGCCTGCCGCGGACCCGTGTAGATCTCGTCGTCGTTCGAGCCGCCGGTCAGCGTGTCCCCGCCCGGCCCGCCGACCAGGGTGTTCGGCTGGGCGCGGTAGCGGGGGGACGGGTCGCCGGCGGCCAGCGGGCTGTCGGAGCCCACGCTGATCGTGTCGGCTCCACCGTTGCCCCACAGGTGGTTGCCGCCCAGACCCGCGGTGATCCTGTCGTCACCGTCGTCGGCGCGATCCTGCGGTTGTTCCGGAGTGTCGTCCCCGTCCCAGTCCGCGACCTCGACGCCACCGACCTTGCGTTTGCCGGGAACGAGTCCGCCGTCGCCCGCGACCCAGTCGCCCGCGCCGCCCACGGTCAGGTAGTCGTTGCCCGGCCCGCCGGCCACGAAGGCCCTGGCACCGCCGTACTGGTCACCCGTGGTGATCTGGTCGTCGCCCGCGCCGCCGTCCACCACGGACGCGCCCACGCCCGTCATGACCACGTCGTTCGCCGCGCCGCCGAAGGCCACCACCTTCTTGTCGAAGGGGTACGGCTTGCCGTCCGAGTCCGCGTAGCCCTGGAAGAGCAGCCGCAGGTCGCCGGTCGCCCCATGGCCGTCGGCCAGCACCCGGTCGAACCCACCGCCTCGGTACTCCTCACGGAAGCCGAGCGCGCTGACCGCGAATCCCGCCTCCTGCGTGTCGTCGGCGGGGAGTTGGATCACCGTCCACTGTTCGGCGTCGTCGCCCGGATCCGCCCAGTCGCCACCGCGAGCCCCGCGCATGGGGCCGATGTGCAGGACGAGGGCGTTTCCACTCGCCGTCGCCAGCTTCGGTGGTTCGACCTCGCAGTCGGGCCGTACGGCGAAGTCGAGCAGGGTGGCCTCGACGATCGTCCAGTCGAACCGCTTCTTGAAGATCGAGACTCCGATCTCCACCCATGCCTTCAGGTAGACCTTGAGCTTGCCGTCCATGTTGAACAGGCACTGCGGGTTGTGCAGCAGCACGGTCACGAACTCGCCGAACCGGAACTTGCCGTCGTTGGTCGGGTCCGCCCAGCTCATCGCGATCGTCAGGGAGATGCCCCCGTTTATCCCGGCCTTGATGAGGAACAGTTCCACCGCCGCCCCGGCCTCCAGCTCACCGCGCAGGGTGATCACCGGGAGCGGGAGCCCGCGCTCGTCGGTCGTCACCAGATAGAGGCTGTCGAGAATGCGGATGTCGACCTTACGTTCCTCGATCGCCTTGCGGATACCGTAGGTGTCGAAGCCCGCCCTGATGCGCCCCTCGATGCCGGCGCTGCCGGAGATGACCACCATGATCGGCGGCGGGGCGTAGACCGGGCCGAACGACTGGCTGTAGTTGAACCCGAGCCGCAGCGGGCCCGAGTCGTACTCGACGAGCTCCACGTCCTTGCCCATGAGCAGGCTGAAGATCGCCTTCCCCTTGTTCTCGAGCACGGGGAAGCTGAACCCGGCGCTCTCCGCGTGGTCGATGGGGCCGGACGGGGCGGCCTTCGCCTTCGCGCCGCTCTTGGCGCCGGCCTTCGCGCAGGTCCTGGCCTTGTCGTCCAGCGCCTTGAAGAGATCCTCGGTGGCGAAGCGCTCCCCGGTGATGAGCGAGTCCGCCACGTCCGGCGAGTTCGGCGTGTCCAGCGCATGGCCGCCGAGCACCTGGAAGCTCCCGATCGGGATGGCGATCGAGCCCTGGCAGTCGGGCAGGCTGGACAGGACCCTGGTGACCTCGACCACCTTGGTCAGGAACTCCGTGTCCATTCCCCCGCCGAGGGTGTTGAACTTCTCGGCGATCGTGATCAGGTTCACGTCCGTGCCCCCGGCCGCCCTGCTCAGGTCCGACAGCACGGGGATCGGCGCGTAGAGCTGGTCGATAACCGGCCTGACCGGTTCGGTGAGCCGTTTGACCTGGGTGACCACCGGGCCGAGCACGGTGCGGAAGAAGTCACCCGCCTCCAGGGTCACGTCGTTGAAGGAGATGTGCAGGTCGTCGGGGTCCGGTGTGCCCCCCTTGGTGAGGTCCCAGTCGAGACGGAATCCGCCGTACAGGCCGGGCAGCATCGGTGAACCCGCTTGGACGGTGAACTTCCAGTCGATGTTCGCCCGAGCCGACATCGTGGTCTCCACGAGATCTCCTGGGTCGGCCAGCTGGGCCATCCCGATCCGGCCGACGGGTTTGAGACCGACGACGAACGTGCCCGCGAAGAGTTCGGGTGCCGCCGTGGGCTGGTTCTCCAGCTTCACGTCCAGAATCGAGAGCTTGGCGTTGATCTCCTTGGGCAGCTTGACGTTCACCCCTACTCCGAGGTTGGGCCGGTCGTCCTGCTCGGAGTTGACGAAGAACCCGCTCTGGCGGTCCAGGCCGATGGTGGCGTGCAGCCTCCAGGCGAGGTTCGCCTGCACGCCGTCCCCCTCTCCCTGGCGCAGCGCGAGGCCGGGGACGCCGATGTCCAGCCGCCGCTCGACGCTCTCGCAGTCGCCGGAGCACCCCTTGACCGGGTCGAGCTCTCCGACGCCGATGTCGATCGTGAACTTGATGCCGGTCAGTTGCGGGCCCGGTACGGCGTCGCACGCCTCTCCCTCGGCGGGCCCCTGCGCGGTGACACAGCTGATCACCGGCTGCACTCCTGGGCCGATCTTGGGCGCGAGGTAGGTGGTGTACCAGGTCCGCAGGTCCTTGCCGGTGGGGACCCTGCCCTGGTTCGGCAGCTTGGAGAGCGCCTCCTTGATCTCCTGGCGCTTGGCTCCGATGAAGTCGGCACCCTGCTGGAGGTCGTCGCCGACGGCGGGCAGCTTGCCGTCCTGTGCGGCGAACCGCAGGCCGGACTCCATCAGCGTGAGGTAACGCTCGATGCCGTCGCCCAGGTTGTACCAGTCCAGCTCCATACCGGCGGGCAGGGTGCCGAAATCGAAGTCCGGCACCTCCAGCCGTTTGATCCCGTCCGGCAGTTCGGTGGTGAGGTCGAACATGTCGGACAGCGGGGCCACGCGCGGGAGCCGCACGACGAAGGCGTGCTTGCCGTCGGTGGTCACCGGACCGCCGTTGAGGTAGGTGGGGAGCACCGCGCACAGCGCCAGGTCCGTCTGCTCGCGCTGCGGGTCCTGGGCGCACTGGACCGAGTCGCTGGTCTCGTTGAGCGACAGGTCGACGCCGGTGAAGAAGTCGGCCAGCTTGACGGGCTCCTCCGTCTCTCCCGCGTAGCGCAGGTTGACGCTGTAGGCGAGCTTGACCTGCAGGGGGTCGTCGTCCTGCTTGCCGAGCGCGACGGGCAGCGGCCCGATGGTGCCCTCGACCGTGCCGTTCAGCTCCGCCTGGGCCCCGAGCCACACATTCGAGGTGGGGTCGATCCGCAGGTCCTCGGCGGGGTCGAAGGCGGCCTTGAGCGGCACGACGAGGCCGAGCTGGACCCCGCCGTCCACGCCGACGTCGAGAGTGCCGGAGCCGGAGGCGGCGACCAGGCTCTTGTCGCCGAACGAGAACCGCAGCGGCTCCTCGGAGGTGGCCTTCTTGTCGTAGTTCAGCGTGATCTTGAGCTCACCGGGGGAGCCCGGCAGGTAGTTGATCCCGACCTGCCCGCCGAGCGCCTTGTTCAGCTCGTCCACCAGACCCTGCAGGGTGTCGGGCGGAGCCGCCGTCAGCCGGTCGATCGCGTCCCTGAGGGGAGGTCGCAGGCGGTACCGCGTGCCGGTCTCGGGGACGTTGCCGGTGAACTTCTCGGTGAAGGCGAGGGTGTCGTCGCCGCAGACGGCGGCCACCTGCAGGAGCCGGCTGCCGACATGCACCCCCCGGCCCACGTAGGCGTCGGTGAACGTGTGCGAGGGGTCGGTGAGGTGGCCCAGGTCGGGGCGGCAGCCGCCGTTGCCGTAGAGGACGCCGGAGCCGCCGCCTGTCTCCTCGGCGGCGACGAGCTCGGACACCGAGCGGCCGACCAGGGGAAGCTTCGTGGCCAGGGCGTCCTGCACCGGGCCGGTCCCCTTGACGTTGTCGAGGTAGGCCGCCAGCGCCCCCAGTGACTTGATCAGCGTGCCGAAGAGCGCGCGGGGGTTGTCGGGGTCGAAACCGAACTCCCCGACCTCGCCGAGCCTGTCGAACCCGCGGAACTCGACGGTGGCCGGATCGCCGATGTCCGGCATCACGACATCTCCAGAGATCGTGCCGCCGAAGAAGTCGGACGCTCCGGGAACACCCACCGCGAGCCGTCCCCTGGCCTCGGCGTTCACCTCGACGTCGAGTAGCTCGTCCGGCTTGGCGGCGAGCCGCTCGAACAGCTGTGTCAGCCGTACGTCACCCTGGTCCTTGAGCGTCACCCTGAGCAGGTCGCCCGTGTTCCTGGCCCCCATCGACAGGTTGCCGGTGAGCCGCACACCCAGGTAGCCGACGCCCGCGTCGACGTTCACTCCGGTCAGCACCGACAGCTGGGCACCGAACAGGTCGCGTCCCGTGCGGAGCAGGGTGCGGTCGGCGGCGCGGGGCAGCTCGGACACCACGGTCGAGGTGCCGTCCGGGTTGGTGTGGCGGTAGGGGCACGCCTTGCCCTGGCCGTCCGGCCTGCTCGCGCAGCCCTGGCCGGTGACCGGGTCGCTCAGGTCGAGTACGACCGTCGCCGAGGCGTGGTAGCCCCGCATGACCTGTGCCGTCGACGCCGCGGCGTTCGCCCTGGTGATCCCGGCGTTGGCCTTGAAGGTTTCGCCGAAGGTCACCTGGCCGATCAGCGGATCGGATGAGGCGATCCGGTAGGTCACGCCGGGCGCGGGGACGCTCTTGCGCCAGTCGCCGGCCAGGGTGATCGTGTCCACGGAGTTGCCGGCCACGATGCCGCTCGATGTGCCCGCGATGACCGTGCGCCCCTTGAACTCGTCCTTCTCCCACTTCCTGCCCGTGTGCTTGAGAGTCCGGGCGGCATAGGTGACGCCGGTGCCGCCGCCACTGGTCGTCTGGCCCGCCGGGTTGAGCGGTTCCGGCGTCACGTTGACGTTGCGGTCGATGACGATCGTGAAGGCGATCTTCTTGTCGGAGTCGTCGTATCCGGCCTCGGTGACCTTGATGACCGCGCCGCCGGGAAGGTTCTTCGCCGCTCCCAGCGCGGCCAGCATGCTCTGGATCGAGGTGAACGTCGGCTCGCCGGTGTCACCGTTGACGCTGTCCTTGACGAACTTCTCGATCGCCTCGGAGACCCGCACCGCGTCCGCCAGGCTGCCGCGCATGAACGGCAGGTCCAGGTTGCCCTCCAGCGGGCTTTGGGCGTTCTTGCGCCACTGGGAGCGCTGGACCGCGTTGATCGCGTTGGCCAGGTGCGCCAGCCCGTCCAGCAGGTCCTTGGGCGTCAGGTTCTGGAAGCGGTTGAGCCGGTCCAGGTCGGACTGGGCCACGGTGACCTGTGGCGTCCCGGTCGCGATGTCCGGCCAGTTCACCTTGACGGTCGCGGTCGCGCCGTCGACCGGTGCCCCCGCGAAGGGCTGGGCCCGCAGGTTGAAGGTGGCGGCGGCCGACCCCGCCGGGGAGACGCGGAACAGACCGGCGGCTGCGCCCTCCGCGGCCAGCTCGCCTGTCCCGGTCAGGTCCAGCCTGCCGTCGCCGTTCGGGTCGGCGGCCGAGAAGGTGAGGGTGGAGCCGATGTCGAGCGCCGAGTCTCCCAGCACGTCCACGCCGAGAATGCCGAACGCCGCCGTGGCCTTCGCCGCGGAGTCCAGCCGTCCGGCGGCCTGGACCGTCAGCGCGGGACCGGAGGCGTCCTTGATCAGGTAGACGGACCGGGTGGCCTGGTCGTATCCGAAGGACAGCTTCGCGTTCAGCTTCAGGTCGACGTCCACGCTCTTCGACGTGGTGAACGACACCCTGGGCGTCGCGCTGGAGATGCTGACCGGCTGGTCGCCGACCGACCTGGTGACGTCGAGGGTCAGGTCGAGGCGCTTGACGTTACCCTCCTCACGGGTGCTCGCGAGAAGCCTGCCTGCTCGCGGGCCCGGCGTGGTGTACTCCGGTTCGAGTTCGGAAAGGCTCGTGATGTCCTTGATCGGGTCGTACATCGCCTGATCGAACAGGGTTTCCAGGCCCAGGCCCGCCTCGGCTCCGGGGACCAGCCCGACCAGCGGCAACCGCTCACCGAGCCTGCCCAGGGTGGCGAAGCCCCGGCTCACGTCGGCGAACCGCTTCACCCCTGCCAGCAGGGCGGTGGTCTCGGCGTCCCGTTGGGACCGCGCCGACGCGGTCTGAGGTAGCCCGGCCGTCATGCTCATCGTGACGAGCACCGCACACAATATTCTGAGCAGTCCACGTGCCCGCACGAGACCTCCACGACAAACCGGATTGCACAGGTACAAAACGCGATTTTTGTACTCCTTCCGACTTGAGATCGACTAGGTGAGATTTAGTCGAGAAAACCCCAAGTCGCCTCGGATAGCAGAAACCGCCACCCCTGCGGCCGGCCACCACCGCCCGCCCACGAGCCGGCCTTCCGCCGCCCACCGGCACGCCGCAGGGACGGCCCTGGACGCGGTACCGCCCCTGCCGCGCGCGACCCGGGGTTGAGGAAACTGCGGACAGCCGTTGGCGGTACCCGCCGGTAACATCGTCCGACAGAACAGATCTTGCATTCTGTCCGGTCTACCGGACCTCATCCATCCAGGTCAGAGCCGTTGCGTCGGCACAGCGGCCAATCCGGTCCCAGAGGCAACGCGACTAGAGGTCGCCGAAACCCGATCGCTCCGAGCCCGATCGGGCCACAGTTCAGAGCTTTGTAACTGCCCAGAGCCCGACGCCGCCACGTCCTGATCCGCACCGACTCAGGCGGCGGCACCCATGAGTTCCTCACCTGGCTGACGCGTCCGGGCCGGTGGTTGAAGTACTCCATCGGATTCACCATCACCGACGACATCGGTGAGGCGATCCTGCGCCTGCCCGCCGGCGCATGGACACCCGCCTACGACGCCGAGGGGCAGGTAAGGCAAGGCGCCTGGGTCGCCGAGATCACCGCCATGCTCAACCTCACCTCACCAGCACATGACAGTCGCATCATCGGCCTCGAAGACCGGCTCGAGCACGATCTTCAACGCGGCCTGCACGATCCGGTCCCGAACCGAAGGAATCGACAACCGACGGTACTCGTCTCGCAACCCGGGCTTGGGGATCAACACCCTTCGCGCGGGCAACGGCCGGTAGCGCCCCTCCTTCAACTCAGCGGCCGGCTCGTCAAGGAGACGGACGACGCCGTACTCCTCGACCCTCTCCAGCGTGGTCTTGTCGATGCCCGGTGCACCATTGTTCGCACGCACCGCGGCCCACCCGCGCCAAAGGACGTCTCTGCGATAGACCTTGTCCGCCAGCGCATGGAATCTTCGTCCGGGGTCGGCCTTGGCCGCCCGGTAGAGCGCATGCTGCAAGGCACGGACCGGATCACACGGACCGCATCAGGCAGCATGCCACCCGGAGCCCACTCCAGGTCAAGCCCAAAAATTTCTGGATGAACCCGCTTGACCTGGAGTCCACTCCAGCGTTCAAGGTCATCCCCATGACACACATCCCCCTCGCCCTGGGCACCATTCCCTTCGGCACCCTCCTCGACGACAAGACCGCCTTCGCGATCCTCGACCGGTTCACCGAGGCCGGTGGCACCCTGCTGGACACCTCGAACAACTACGCGTTCTGGAAGGAGGGTGCCACCGGCGACGAGAGCGAGCTGGCCCTCGGCCGCTGGCTGGCCGCCCGGGGCAACCGCGACCGGGTGGTGCTGAGCACCAAGTGCGGCGCCCGGCCGACCGTCCCCGGTGACCGGACCCTGGACTCCGCCGAGGGCCTGTCCGCCAAGGCGATCGCCGCCGCCGCCGAGGGCAGCCTGCGGCGGCTGGGCACCGACCACGTCGACGTGTACTGGGCCCACATCGAGGACCGCTCCACACCCCTGGAGGAGACCCTGGGCGCCTTCGCCGAGCTGGTCGGAGCGGGCAAGGTCCGTGAGATCGGCGCGAGCAACGTGCGGGCCTGGAGTCTGGAGCGCGCCCGCGCCATCTCTCGGGCCACCGGCCGGCCGCTCTACACCCATGTGCAGCTCCGCCACACCTACCTGCACCCCCGGTACGGGACGCGGCTGCCCGATTCAGGTCACGTCCTGGTCGAGGACGACATGCTCGACTACCTGCGCTCGGAGCCCGGTCTGACCCTGTGGGCGTACAACACGCTCATGGCCGGCTCCTACACCCGCGCGGACCGGCCGATGCAGGACGCCTACGACCACCCGGGCACCACGCGCGGGCTCGCCGCGCTACGGGAGATCGCGGACGAGCTGGGCGCGACGGTCAACCAGGTGGTGCTGGCCTGGCTGACCGGCGGTGACGTCACGACGGTCCCGCTCGTCGGGGTGAGCTCGGTGGCCCAGCTGGAGGAGGTCCTGGGCGCCCTGGACCTCAAGCTCGACGGCGAGCACCGCGCCCGCCTGGACGCCGCCCGCTGAAGGAGCATCGGGATCCCGCCCCAGGTCACGGAGGCCCGGGGCAGGCCCGCGACCACGCCGTACCCTGCCGTGAAGGCCGGGTACGGCGCCTCCCCCGGCAGGAACGCCTGCCAACGCGGGCGCCCGGGGTCATTCCTGCGGCAGGTGCGCCGACAGGTAGCGGCGGACCAGGTGCTTGCACTCGGCGATCAGCTCGGGGTCCCCGTCCGGCAGGGAGCGGAAGGCGAGCTTGAGCACCGCGTCGGCGGCCTCGACCGCGACGAAGAGCGCCCGATCCAGCTCGGGGCCGATCGGGGCGCCGAGCAGTTCGACGGTGATCGTACGGAGCCGGTCGGCCACGATGACGTTGTTCTCCAGCGCGGCGTCGAGCATCCGGTTGGTCCCCTTGACCACGGGCCCGCCGGGTGCGGCGAGCACCTCCCCGAAGTCGACGACGGCGAATCCCGGCGTGGCCCGCTTCATCGCGACGAACTCGTCGATCGCGAGGTCGACCATCTCCGTCCAGTTGGAGAGCCGCACCTCCGCGAGCCTGGCCGTGATCCGGCCGAGGAACGCCTCCAGGTTGCGCAGCGCCAGCGCCCGTACCAGCCCCTGCTTGTCGGGGAAGAACTGGTAGAAGGTACCGATCGGCACCTCCGCGCGGCGCGCGACCTCCTTGGTGGTCAGCGCCTCGTAGCCGACCTCGTCCAGCAGCCGCGCGCACTCGTCCAGCATGCGCTCGACCCGTTCCAGGCTGCGGCGCTGGGCAGGGCGGCGGCGAAGCGTTCCCCCGGAGACGTTCGTCATCCCCCCATCATCCCCCACGAGCAGGCCCGGGGGTTAACATGAGCCAGACTCATGCATTGGAGGCCGGAATGTTCCTGTGGGGTACGGCGACCGCGTCCTACCAGATCGAGGGCGCCGTCGCCGAGGACGGGCGGGGCGTCTCGATCTGGGATACCTTCACCCACGAGCCCGGCCGCGTCCGCGGCGGCGACACCGGTGACGTGGCCTGCGACCATTACCACCGCTGGGATGAGGACGTCGAGCTGATGTCCGGCCTCGGCGTGAACTCCTACCGCTTCTCCATCGCCTGGCCGCGCGTCCAGCCGGCCGGCAAGGGCGCGATCAACCAGGCCGGCCTGGACTTCTACGACCGGCTGACCGACGCGCTCCGCGAGCGGGACATCATCCCGGCGGCCACGCTGTTCCACTGGGACCTGCCCCAGCCCCTGGAGGACGAGGGCGGCTGGCTGAACCGCGACACCGCCTACCGCTTCGCCGAGTACGCCGCGGCGGTGGCCGACCGGCTCGCCGACCGGATCCCGATGTGGATCACCCTGAACGAGCCCTTCGTCCACATGGTCTTCGGCTACGCGCTGGGCGCCCACGCCCCCGGCAGGACCCTGGTCCTGGACGCGCTCCCCGCCGCCCACCACCAGTTGCTCGGGCACGGCCTGGCCGTGCGGGAGCTGCGGGCGCGCGGCGCGGAGCAGATCCTGATCACCAACAACTGCACCCCGGTCTGGCCCGCCTCCGCCGACCCCGCCGACCTGGCCGCCGCCGACGCCTACGACACCCTGCACAACCGCCTGTTCAACGACCCGGTGCTGCTCGGTTCCTATCCCGACCTGTCGGCGTACGGGGTGAGCCTGGACTGTGTCCGGGACGGCGACCTGGATCTGATCGGCGCGCCCCTCGACGGCATCGGTATCAACTACTACAACCCCACCCGGATCGCCGCGCCCACCGATGAGGGCCTCCCCTTCTCCGACGCGGGCGTCACCGGCTACCCCACCACCGCCTTCGGCTGGCCCGTCGTCCCCGACGGCCTGCGCGAGCTGCTGGTCGGCCTCCGGGCCCGGTACGGCGACGCCCTCCCGCCGGTCTACATCACCGAGAACGGCTGCTCCCAGCCCGACGAGCCGGCCCCTGACGGGACGGTCGACGACCAGGCCAGGATCGACTTCCTCGACGGCCACATCGGGGCCGTCGAGCGGGCGCGGGCGGAGGGGGTGGACGTGCGCGGCTACTACGTCTGGTCCCTGCTGGACAACTTCGAGTGGGCCGAGGGCTACAGCCAGCGCTTCGGACTCGTCCACGTCGACTTCCCCACCGGGAGGCGCACCCCCAAGGCCTCCTACGCGTGGCTGCGCCGGCGGATCTCACAGAGCTGACGTCACGTCTTTCCCGCCCGGCGCCGCGTGCTCGGACGCCCGCGTACACCGGGAGCCGGCATCGCGCTCCCGACACGGGGTCCGTGCCGTGGCGGTGCGGCTCACCGCCACGGCACGGACACCGCACTCAGCGGTTGAAGGTGTCCGGGTCGGGGCCGATGCGGGTGCCGGCGTCCAGCTTGGCGATCTCGGCGATGTCCTCGTCCGTGAGGGCGAAGTCGAAGACGTCGAGGTTCTCCCTGATCCGCGACGACGTCACCGACTTGGGGATGACGACGTTGCCCAGATCGAGGTGCCAGCGCAGGACCACCTGGGCCGGGGTCTTGCCGTACTTCTCGGCGATGTCGACGATCACCGGGTCGACGAGCACCGCCCCCTGCGCCAGCGGGCTCCACGCCTCGGTGACGATGCCGTGCCTGGCGTGGAACTTGCGCAACTCGACCTGCTGCAGTGCCGGGTGGAGCTCGACCTGGTTGACCGCCGGGACGATGTCGCACTCCTCGATGAGGCGGAGCAGGTGGGCGGACTGAAAGTTGGACACCCCGATGGCGCGGACCCGGTCCTCGGTGTACAGCTTCTCCAGCGCCCTCCAGGTCTCGACGTACAGGTCCCTGGCCGGGGTGGGCCAGTGGATGAGATAGAGGTCGAGCTGCTCCAGGCCCAGCCGCTCCATGCTCGCGTCGAAGGCGGCGAGGGCGGCGTCGTAGCCGTGGTCGCTGTTCCACAGCTTGGTGGTGACGAAGACCTCGTCACGCGGCAGCCCCGAGGCGGCCAGCGCCTCGCCCACCCCCTGCTCGTTGCCGTACAGCTTCGCGGTGTCGATGCTCCGGTATCCCGCCTCCAGCGCGGCGCTCACCACCTGGGCGGTCTCCGGCGGCGGCACCTGGTACACGCCGAAGCCGAGCCGAGGCATGGAGACCCCGTTGTTCAAAGTGATCATCAGTGGTTCTCTCCTTGAGCGGTCGCGAACAACCTGGTGGCCATCACGAACACAGATCTCCGCATTATCGGCAAACGCCGGTTATCTGAGCACGCCGCCACGGCGAACACCAGAACAGATCCCCTCCGACGGAGCGGAAAATCCGTTGCGAGCCGGCGAGAGGGGCCCGTAGCGTCCAGAGCCATGTGCATGTACTTCGCCAACCTTCTGGTCGGCTACGTGATCCGTCCTCGCGGCAGCCGGGCTCTGGCCCGCTAGGGACGCGTCGACCTCCACTCCGTTCCGCACGCGTCCCCGATGCGCGCCCAGGGCCTTTCCGAGACCTTTTTCACCTCGGACCCGAAAGGGCGACGGCTGTGGCGCACTCCTTCGCGCACGGAAACCATTCGCACACCCAGAGAAAGGTAAGGAACGGCGGCGGTCGCGATGACCGCGACCGGGCCAGACGCACCCTCTCGCAGAACTTCCTCGTCGATCCGCACGCCGTCCGGCAGATGGCCGCCGCGGCCGGATCGCACGGGCTGGTCCTGGAGCCGGGCGCGGGCGAGGGTGCTCTCACCCTCTCCCTCGCCGAGAGCTGCGCGAGGGTCGTGGCGTACGAGATCGACCCGCGACACGCGGGCAGGCTCGCCGCCCGCACCCGCGGCGACGACAGAATCGAGGTGATCAGGGGTGACTTCCTGACCGCGCGGGCCCCGCGCGAACCGTTCGCGGTCGCCGGGAACATCCCGTACTCGATCACCTCCAGGATCGTCGACTGGTGCCTGCGCGCCCCCGCGCTCACCTCGGCGACCCTGCTCACCCAGCTGGAGTACGCGCGCAAGCGGTCCGGCGACTTCGGCCGCTGGAGCAGGCTGACCGTACTGACCTGGCCGGGTCACTCCTGGGAGCTGGCCGGCCGCGTCGGCCGGATGAGCTTCCGGCCGGTGCCCGCCGTCGACTCGGCGATCCTGCGGATCGAGCCGCGCGGTGTCCGGCTGCTGCCCGCGGAGCGGGACGCGGCCTGGCGCGAGTTCGTCGAGTACGGCTTCACCGGTCTCGGCGGTTCGCTGCACGCCTCGCTGCGGATGCGGTACGCGGCCCACCGGGTCGACGCCGCGTTCGCGGAGGCGCGAGTGGACCGCGACACGGTGGTGGCGTTCGTCCACCCCGACCGGTGGCTGACCCTCTTCGAGCTGCTCTGCTGACACTCCCGCACACCGCCCGGGTCCGGCCGACCTCATCGGCCGGCCCCGGGCCCCTCCCGCCCGAGCCATCCGGTACCGCCCCGTCACAGAGCATGGGCAAGGGGCCGCAACAGGGCCAGGACCCTGTCCGCCGGGTACGACTCACGACGGCTCGTCGACAGCTCACCGTCCAGCGGGCCCAGCACCAGGTTGTGCACTCCGGGACGATGCTCTCCCAGCACAACGGTGGCGGTGCGGCCACGATGCCCGCTGCGGTGGTACTGCCCGGCCGCCAGGCGATAGACCCGTCCCTCCGGGACCTCTTCCAGCCGTTCGCGGACGGAGGTGACGAAGCGCTCGGTGAACCGGGCCTCGTCCACACCGTCCGAACTGTCCACCTGATACAGGCGATGACCCCGGCGGGCGGCGTCGTCACGAATCTCGAATATCTCGTTGAACACCGTGCCGGACAGCACATAGCTGCACAGGTCCCAGCTGTGCGCGTGGACGACGGGATACACCTCCTCTCCCTCGCCTTCCCACAGGTGCAGGCAGAGTCCGGTCAATCCGTCCCGACGCAGGGGCAGGCACACGAACTCCAGGGGGTGCCGGACCGCCTTGATGGAACGGCGTCCCGAGCACAGTTCGGCGATGGTGTCCCGCGCCCACCGCCGCAGGCTCACCGTGTCGCCGTCACGCAGAGCTCGTACCGGGTCGACCTCACACATACGGGTTGTCGGCGTCGATGGCGTGCCTGACGACCGCTGCGACGTCCGAATCGGAGTAGGCATCTGGAAGCTGCATCTCCAGCTGGGTGAACAGTTCTCGTGCTTCCTCCACCGTAGGCGTATCGCTCAGCATCGGGGCGCGACGCAACGGCACGGCCCGCGCCTGGTTGAAACTCTCGTCCAGTTCATTGCGCCAGTAGTCGTAGTAGAAGCGACCTTCTTTGATCAGCATGGCGGGAAAGCGGGGGCCCCGCTCGGTGATGACCACGCACGCCTGCGTCATGTCCCAGCGGAAGATGGTCATGGTGGACGAGAGTCCCACAGCGATCTTGAGGCGCGGGTATCTCTGTTGCCACCAGCACGCCGCGAAGATCGTGGCGTACAACTCCACCTGCGTCTGCTTGGCCGTCCAGGATCTCTCGTCCTCGTTGGGGTCGTCGACCATGCGCCGGAAATAGTTCGCGTATCGCGCGCACAGCTCATAATTCATCGGATCGAGGATCTCCAGCCGGATACTCAACTCCCGGCGGTTCTGCCGCGCCCGCCGTACACATTCGGGAATCACCACCGCCCGTACGAAAGTCGCCGTGCCCCCCTTGAAAATCCATTCCTTGGCTTCGCTCCTGGCCTCGGCCAGGACCCGGGAGATCTCGCTTCCGGTCAGGACCCTGACCTTGGCCGCCTCGTCCAGCGCGACCCTGGCATCGGAGATCACGTCATCGACGGCGTTGATCCGCTCAAGCTGATCGGGCAACTGCTCCAAGGCGGCCCCGGCAGCCAGCAGGGCCTTGCGAGTATCCGGCTCGGACTCCCTTCCCCAACGCTCACGCAGCAACGCGAGCGAGAGCGCCGCGAGCGTGACCAGGATGGCGCTGTTGACATGCGCGACCGATGCCACACCGGTGAGCCCGAGCACACCCGCCACAACCGCGATCACCAGCGCGATCAGCGCTTCGGCATTGGCGCCGAACCAGGCCAGAAGAACTTTTCCGCGCACGCCACCGCCCTCACCTGACCAGCCGGCTGATTCACCCAAGTTAACGGGGAAACGGAACGGATGGATCTACTTCTCCGACAGGAGATTTGATTTCTTCCGCGAAAACGACGTTCTACCTGCCGGAGAGAACGAGAGACCCGTCGGGATCGAATTTATCCATCGGCGATATCCCGGTTTGGTGCGTAGCCAAATGAGGAGCGGACACCGGACGCCCCAGGGTGCCGGCCGTCACGGATCCAGGCACGACCCCGCGCACCTCGTCGAGCAGGGCGCCGGCACCGCCATCCGGACCGTCAGGCCGAATCGGCCTCGCGCAACGCGTAGCGACCGGGCGTGCATCCGTACTCCCTGGCGAAGGCCGTGATGAAGGCCGAGGGGGTCGCGTATCCGACGCGGCGGGCCACCTCGGCCACCGGCTGGCTCTCCAGCAGCACCCGCGAGGCACGCAGGCGCAGCTTGGTGCGCCACTGCGAGTAGGGCATGCCGAACTCGCGCACGAAGTCGCGTTGTAGCGTCTTGACGCTGACGTGCAACCGCTCGGCCCACTCCTCAAGGAGGACGGGGTCGCCCGGGTCGTGTGACAGCGCGCGGGCGACGGTCATCGCGAATCCGGTACCGGTGGCGTGGTGGCCGACGAAGTCACGGGTCGACGCGCCGAGTCCGGCCATGATGCGCTCGCGGGCGACGAGTGCCGCCTGCTCGTCGTACCCCGGGCGGGCGATCGCCTGGACGAGCCGGGCCGCCTCGTCGTCGATGGACACCGCGCCGGCGCGCAGCCCGCCGAGCACCTCGGGCACCTGGCGCAGGCAGACCCGGTACACGGTCTGCCGGTCCGCCGCCCGCACCTCGTGGCTCACCGCGCGGTGGGCCCAGAACGCCTCCCGCGCGCCCACGAACTGCGCGTCGGCACCGTGCCGGGTGGAGAGCACGCCGTCGGGCGACCAGTAGAGCTGGTGCAGGAAGTCCTGCCTGCTCTGGCCGAATTCGAGCACGGCCGCCGAACGGTACTTGAGCACGAGGATGCCGGTGAGCGTGCCCAGGCCGTAGCCGTACTCCTCGCACCAGAGCGGATCGGTCCCGAAGTGGCCGGCACCGGTCGCAGAGTGACTTCCCATCGACATCGGATGGCCTCCCGTCGATATCAGAAAGGTTTTGGTAAGGCTAACCTAAGTAGCGTCTGACCATGAGGTCGGGCCACTCTCCCGCTCTGAAACACCCCGAAGGAACACACCCATGTCCTCCCGACAGCCCTGGCGCCTTGCCGGCGCTCTGGCCCTCACACTCGCCCTGGTCGCCGGCTGCGGTTCCACCGATTCCGGCGAGGGGTCCGCCGCCGCGGCGCCCGAGACCCGCGTCTTCGCCGCCGACAACGGCGAGATCACCATCCCCGCCGACCCCAAGCGCGTCGTCGCGACCGGGTACGCGGTGCCGGCGCTCATCGAGGCCAACACCCCCCTGGTCGGCATCTCCGGCTGGAGACGTGGTCTGGCGATGATGACCGAGGAGGACCTGGCGACGTACAACGGCCTCGAAAAGGTCGCCGGAGAGACGGCCGCCGAGACCAACTACGAGGCCGTCGCCAAGGCCAAGCCCGACCTGATCGTCATCGGCGTCCCGAAGCCGGCCCTCGCCGATCTCGACATGAAGCGGCTGGAGTCCATCGCCCCGGTCGTCGTCCTCGGCCCGACCGTCCCCTCCGCCTGGCGCGAGCTGTCGCGACGCCAGTCCGACGCCGCGGGCCGTCTCGGCGACTTCGAGACCGCCAAGGCGGCGTACGAGAAGAAGGCCGCCGAGCTCACCGAGAAGTACCGGGGCGCTCTGGACGGCGTGAAGTTCGGCCACGTCGGCGCCTACGGCGACATCGCCAAGGGAACGTTCCATCGCGAGTTCGCCGGGTCGTGGGGCACCAACATCGCCTCCGACATCGGCGTGACCTACTACGGCGAGGTCAAGGAGAAGGGCGGCAACGCGCTCGACGTCAGCGAGCACCCCTCGATCGAGGAGCTGCCGGAGAGCCTCGCCGAGGCCGACGCCGTCACGTACACGCTGGAGAGCGACGGTTCGGTGAGCGAGCCGGTGCGCTACGTCCTCGACTCCAAGCTGTGGAAGAACCTGCCCGCGGTCAAGGCCGGCAACGTCTTCCCGCTGCGCTACACCGAGGCGGCGACGTACCGCTCGGCGCTCAAGGCGCTGGACTCCATCGACGAGGCGCTCGCGCCGCTGCTCGGCCGATGAGCATCGACCGCCTCGACCCGCAGGGCCGGGTCGCCTCCCACCACCGGTCCGGGACCGGCACCGCGCGTATCGGCTACCCGATCGGGGTCCGCACCGTCTCGGTGCTCGCGCGTGAGTACGTGACCCCGCGCCTGCTCCGGCTGACCGTCGGCGGCCCCGGGCTCGAAGGGTTCCACACCTACCAGGCCGACGACCACGTCAAGATCGTCTTCCCGGATCCGGACGGCACCCGCCGCGCCCCGGTCGCCAACGACCACCTGGAGCTCGACTGGCCGAGGCCGATACCCACGACGCGCAAGTACACGGTGCGGCGGTACGACGCCGAGGCCGGCGAGCTCGACCTGGACTTCGTGCTCCACCAGGGCGGGGTCGCGTCGGCGTGGGCGGTCGCCGCCGAGGTGGGCGACGAGCTCACGATCGCCGGTCCGCCGGGGGCCAAGGCGTTCCCCCACAACTACGGCCACTACGTCTTCGCGGTCGACGCCACCGCGCTGCCCGCGGTCGCGCGCTGGCTGGAGGAGTCCCCGGCCGACGTCTCGGCCCAGGTGGTGATCGAGACCGACGACGCCGCCGAGCACGCCTACCCGCTCGCGGCGCGCGAAGGGGTGCAGGTCGTCTGGCTGGTCCGCGAGGGCACCCGCTCCTCGCTCGCGGAGACGGTGCGCTCCCTGCCCCTGCCCGAGGAGCGGACCTTCCTGTTCGCGGCCGGGGAGGCGGGCGACATCAAGCCGCTGCGCTCGTGGAGCGCGGGACGGCTCGACTCGCTGTTCACCGGATACTGGAAGCGCGGAGTTGCCGGGCTTGAGGACTGATCTACCGGCGCGGGCCGCGATCCTCCTCGCGGCCCTCGCGCTGCTCGTTGTGGTGGCGGTGGCCGGCGTGAGTGTCGGAACGCGCGCGATCGCACCGGCCGAGATCTGGCGTGCCTTCGCCGACTACGCCGGCAGTGACGATCATCTGATCGTCCGCGATGTCCGGGTGCCGCGCACGATCCTCGGCATCCTCGTCGGCGCCGCCCTCGGCGCCTCGGGCACACTGATCCAGACGCTGACCCGCAACCCGCTGGCCGAACCCGGCATCCTCGGGGTGACCGCCGGTGCCGGTTTCGTCATCAACCTGGGCGGCGCGCTCGGTCTCGCGGGGTCACAGTTCGCGCAGCTGATGCTCGCGTTCGCCGGCTCCGTGCTCGCGGTGCTCCTGGTCTACTCCGTCGGCCGGACCTCCCCGCTCCGGCTCGTGCTGGCCGGCGTCGCCCTCAGCTCGGTACTCGCGGGCCTCTCGCTCGGCATGCGCCTGATGCTTCCCGACGTCTTCGACCGGTTCCGCTTCTGGTCCGTCGGGGCGCTGGCCGGCCGCGAGCAGATGTCGCACACCATCCCGCTGCTGGCGATCGGCATCGCCCTGGTCTGTGCCATGGCGATGGCCAGGCCGCTGAACGCCATGGTCCTGGGCGACCAGGTCGCCCACACGCTCGGCGGTCACACCGCACGGACCAGGCTCGGCGTTCTCGTACTCGTCACCCTGCTCGCCGGCGCCGCCACGGCCGTGGCCGGACCGATCACCTTCGTGGGGCTCATGATTCCGCACCTGGCCCGTCGGCTGGCCGCCGGCTCGATTCCGTGGCTGATGGCCTACACGATGGTGCTCGGCCCGATCCTGCTGCTGGTCTCCGACATCGGATCGCGCGTGCTGCTGCCGACGGGCGAGGTCCCGGTGGCCGTCGTCACCGCCTTCCTCGGCGGCCCGGTGCTCATCTGGGTCGTCCGGCGCTACGGGGCGGCGTCGCTGTGAACGCCGTCGTGCTGCGCGCGGGCTCCCGCTCGGTCAGGATCGAACGCCGGACGATCCTGATGTCGTTCGTGCTCACCGGCGTCGCGCTGGCCCTGGCCTTCCTCGGCCTCAGCCACGGCCCCTCCTGGGCCGCGCCCTCGGAGGTGTTCGCGGCGCTCGCCGGTCATGGGGACTCGGCCCTGGTGATCCGGGAGTGGCGGCTGCCCCGGGTGGCCGCCGCGTTCGTCTTCGGCGCCGCCCTGGGGCTGGCCGGGGCGATCTTCCAGAACCTCACCCGCAACCCGCTCGGCAGCCCGGACGTCATCGGCCTGGACGCGGGCGCCTACACCGGCGCGCTGGCCGCGCTCACGCTGCTGAGCGGGACCTCCGCGCAGCTCGCCGTGAGTTCGGTGGCGGGCGGCCTGCTGACCGCGGCGGCCATCTACCTGCTGTCGCTGGACGCGGGGCTCAGCGGCCTGCGGCTGGTCGTCATCGGGATCGCGATGAACGCCATCCTGACCGCGGTCAACTCCTGGATCGTGCTCCGTGCCGAGCTCGATGTCGCGATCGCCGCGACCGGGTGGAGCGCGGGTTCGCTGAACGGCGTCGACTGGGACGAGGTACGCCTGCCGTTCCTGGTCATCGGCGTGCTCGCGCTGCTGCTCGTCACGCTGTCGCAGGCGATGCACCAGGCCGCGCTCGGCGACGAGCTCGCCGTCACCTCGGGCGTGGGCCTGGGCCGCCTCCGGCTGCTGATCGTGCTGGTCGGCGTCGGTTGCACCGCCACCGTGACGGCGGTCGCCGGGCCGATCGTGTTCATCGCACTCGCCGCCCCCCAGATCGGCCGCCGCCTCGCCGGCGAGGCCGGGGTGCCCCTGGTGCCCGCGGCGCTGACCGGCGCGGTGCTACTACTGGCCGCCGATCTCATCGCGCAACTGCTGCTGGCGCCGGTCGCGCTGCCGGTCGGTGTCGTGACGACCGCGATCGGCGGGTGCTATCTCATCTGGCTGCTCTTCAAGGAAGTGAGGCGACCGTGGCAGCGCGCCTGACCGCCCAGGACATCACCCTCGGCTACGGCGAGCGGGTGGTGTCGGCGCACGTGAACCTCGACGTGCCCGACGGCGCGTTCACCGCCATCGTCGGCGCCAACGCCTGTGGGAAGTCGACGCTGCTGCGTTCCTTCGTCCGGCTGCTCAAGCCCTCGGCCGGTACGGTCGGCTTCGACGGCCGCGACGTGAACGGCTACCGGCCCAAGGCCATCGCCAGACAGATCGGGTTCCTGCCCCAGGGCCTGGTCGCCCCGGAGAACATCGTGGTGCGGCGGCTCGTCGCCCGGGGTCGCTACCCGCACCAGTCGATGCTGTCCACCTGGTCGGCCGAGGACGAGCGGGCCGTGCAGGAGGCCATGGCCTCGGCCGGCGTCGCGGAACTGGCCGAGCGGGGTGTCGAGGAGCTGTCCGGAGGCCAGCGCCAGCGCGTCTGGGTCGCGATGGTGCTGGCCCAGGAGACTCCCTACCTGCTGCTCGACGAGCCCACCACGTTCCTCGACATCACCCACCAGTACCAGCTGCTCAAGCTGTTCGCGCGGCTGCGCGACGAGGGGCGCACGGTCATCGCGGTACTGCACGACATCAACCAGGCCTGCCGGTTCGCCGACCACCTGGTGGCGATGAAGGCCGGCCGCGTCGTCGCGGAGGGAGCCCCCGCCGACATCGTCGACGCCGAGCTCATCTCGGAGGTCTTCGACCTGCCCTGCGTCGTCGTACCCGACCCGGTCACCGGCACCCCCATGGTGGTACCGACCGCCTGACCTTCACCCGCCAGGCGGCCCGAACACGGAAACCGCGCGCCACCATGCCCCTACCAGGTGGTTTCCAGCCTTACGTCCTGCCCTTGCGGCAGTTCGGGCGTCTTGATCCGGGTCACCCGCTGACCGTCCAGCCGAGCAGGAGCCCCACCTCGGACGATACCGAGCAGCACCCGCCCCGACGCGTCGAACGCCACCGGTTTGAACCACTCCTGGGGAACCCACGCGCGCACTCGCCTACCGGTGGTCACTGAGAATTCGACCAGGGAGGGAGCCCTCACATCTTTCCCCCCTTCCTGGGTGACGAAGCTCGATCCGCCCGGCCTGGCGGCGAAGAAGGTCGTGTCGCCGTCGACCGGCTTGGCGGACAACAGGTCGCGGCCCGCGACGGAGGTGTCGAGCAGCATCGCCTCCTGGCCGAACGGCCGATCGTTGTCCTGCCAGGAGAACACCAGTGTGCGGGCGCCTCCCACCCAGGCCATCCGGTAGATGGCGCCGGGTTTGGAGGTACGCCAGCGGCGCACCTCGCCGGTCACGACATCCGCCACTCGCACCTCTCGCAGGTCGGTCCACGGCTTGCTGACGCTGTACGCCAGCTTTCGCCCGTCCGGTGAGGCGGCCAGCACATCAAGCCTCTCGGTTCGCAGATCGGCGGGGAGCGACAGCGCGACCCGCTCACCGATCTCGCCGTCCGATGTCAGGGTGATCCGGTAGAACCGCAGCGGGGCGCCCTCCCGCTCTCTCCCGGCCATGAAGAAGGTACGGCCGTCACCAAGTCCGGCGACCTGGCTGTGGTCAAGCGCGGGCAACCACGCCGTACGTTCACCGGTCCTGCTGTCGTAGACGCCCAGCGGGCCTCGGGTCGAGCTGGTGTGCGTCGCATTCTTGGTCTTGACCGTGGAGGAGGTCACCACGGCCGCGACATAGAACGGCGGCGCGGGGGCTGTCGCGGGCGCGAGCACCGGCGGTCGTCCGCTCTCCCCGCCCCGTACGGTCACCCCGATTCCGGCCATTACGGCAACGGTCGCCACCGCGACCGCGAGCGGCAACGTCCACCTCCCCCACAGGAGGCGGCGCGGTCCGGGGAGAGGCGGGGGTGGACCATCGTCCCGCACGGTCCGTGCCCTGGCGGCCATCGCGTCGCGCAGCCGGTCCTCGATGATCCTGCTCATGCGTTGCCTCCCAGCTCGCGGTGGAGTCTTGCCAGTGCCCTGGCGGTCGTGGACCGGACGGTGCTCGCCCTGACGCGCATGGTCCGGGCCGTCTCCGACTCGGACAGGTCCAGGTAGTAGCGGAGCACCAGAGTCTCTCGCTGCCGCTTCGGCAGCCTGCCCAGCGCGTCCAGCACCTCCCGGCGCGACTCCCCGAGCAGCACGTCCGTCTCCGACGAGTCGAGCGTCTCCTTGCCCCTCTCCGTCCAGCGCGACTCCACCATCCGTCGTCTGAGCACCGATCTGGAGCCGTTGAGCACACATGTTCTGACGTAGGCGAGCGTGAGGGTCTCAGGGCGGCGGCCGTGCAACCGGGCGAACACATCCTGAACGATGTCCTCGGCTGTCTCCCGATCGCCGACGAGAAGTACCGCGAGCCGTATCAGGTCGAGCCTGTGGCTGCGGTAGAGGGCCGTCAGCAGAACCTCAGCCGGGACCGCGGGCAGACCCCGCGCCTGGGACGCCCATTTCGCCAGCCGCGATATCTCAGCGTTCATACTCTAGGAACGCTTGCCCTCCCCGATCCGCTGCTTCCCGGGACCGCTCAGTTCGTCGTTCGTCACCCCCTCGATCCCGCGCCCCAGAGATGCCTACCCCGAGGTCTTCAGCGACTTCCTGATCATTGAACTCTTACGGCTATCGGCGGGGGGTGATCCACCTGGTTTCGCCCTGCGATGGTGTAGGCCCTGGCGGACAGCGCGGTTTTAAGGCATTGATCGGGCAGGGTGGTGTGAGCGGTGCGGATTATCGCCGCGGTTGGGGTCTGGTCAGGGGATAGCCTGATCGGAAGCGCACGACGTGGGCCGCGAGTTCCTCGGCGGTGTCGGCGGTGAAGGTGGTCGTGCGGCCTTGGAGGGCGACCCGGTCACCGGCACCCCATGGTGGTGCCGACCGCCTGAGTTCCCGGTCAGTTCCAGGGGTCCCAGAGGGCGTGGTCGACGATGGCCGCTGACGGTACGAGCTCCACCGGACGGTCGCCGTATCCGGCGGGAAGGACGCCCCGCAGCAGGGCCAGTAGTTCCCGGTGGGTGTGGTCCGCCGTCGTGGCCCACCACAGGACGCGCCCTCCACTCAGCCGTACGACCGGCCGCTCCCCCTCCAGGGTCAGCTCCAGCCGGAGCACGCCGTCCCCCGGGTGGTCCGGCAGCGCCGAGGCGAAGGACGCGCGTACCGCGTCGAGCCCGCCCCTGCGGACCGCGGCCTCGGCCCGTTCGTGGTCGGCCAGCTCGGCGACCGCGGCCAGGACCCGTTCCCACGGCGGTACCCGTGCCGGAGCCAGCGGGATCAGCCCCGCGCATTCGAGCGATCTCTCGTGCCGCCCCTCGGCGTGCCGGTGGTCGTAGACGAAGTGGTGCGCGTACAGCGCGTCCCCCTCGACCCGGTACGCCGTCACGTACGACTCGTCCTCCAGCGAGAACACCCGGGTGTCGTACACCCGGTCCACCGCTCCCGAGGCGTCCAGCGCGTAGTGGGTGCGGACACCCGCACCGCCCGCGCCGGCGGACTCACCGCCGAAGATCTCATCGAGGCCGGGAGGACCCGCGTCCCACGGTTCCACCGGCCCGGCGACCAGCGTCCGCCCGTCACGCATCCGCCAGCCGTCAGGACGGTCGACCATGACGCTCCCATTCAGTTCGTCTTCCAAAGGCATCGGACTCACCCACCGGGCAGTCCCCTCACCGAACATGATGGAACACGCACGCTGTTCAGACCTCCCGTGCGCGAAAACCGCTCGTCCCGACCAGGTGAGCACCCGGCCCGCTGCGTGATCGATCCCGCAGCGGGCAGCCTGGCTAGGCCGTCCGAGCTGTCATGGCGCGCCAGCCGAAGGTGGCGGTGCCGGTCAGGAGCACCACCCCGGACAGCACACCGCTGACGAACGGCACCCAGGCGACGGCGGCCGTCGACGCCAGAACGAGACCGGCGGCACCGAGCAGGGTGAGAACCACACCGGGTACGGCGATGCCCCAGTCCTTCCAGACAGGCGCCAACGCGATGAAGTGCACACCGACTACGAACGCCACCCAGGCCACGTTGGTCTGCTCAGGACGTCCCCAGGCGGCGAGCAGCCGGAGTCCGCCGAAGAGCAGGATCGCCTCGGCAGCGACGACGATCAGGTAGCCACGGCCGAACATGTTCCGCCGCGGGCCCACGGCGGGCTGTTTCCTCCGGGCTGTGGCGAACCACATGGCGACAACACTCGCGGCCCCCAGGCAGGCGGCCACCCGCAGGAAATTCACGGTCACGGCGTTCAACGGGCTCTGCGCGTTGACGACGACGAAGACCGCGCCAAAGATCGCGCCAACCAGCAATCCAGTCATTCGTTGCATGCCGTCATTGAAGTCCATGCCGGATTCCGTCTGCATTGGGGCTGGGGCGAGAACCAGGTAGGCCTGGCACTACTGCGCCGCGCCGCGCAGATAGGCGAGCACCGCCAGCACCCGCCGGTTGTCGTCCTGAGTTGCGGGTAGCTCCAGCTTGACGAACACACCGGCCACGTGCTTACCGACGGCCGCCTCCGTGATCGACAGCGCGCGGGCGATGGCGCTGTTGGAGCGCCCTTCGGCGATCAGAGCGAGCACCTCGCGCTCGCGCGGGGTCAGCCGGTGCGTCGGCTCAGTGACCTCCCTGGCCCTGGCCCAGGTCTGCTCGAACAGGTCGATGAGGGTGGTGATCAGACTCTGCTGCCTGATCACCAGGGCGCCCGGCGAGTAGGCGACGGGGGTGATCCGGACGAACGCCACTGCGCGGTCGAAGACGAGCAGTTGCTGGATCGGCTCTTCGATGACACGGTGCAGGTTACCGGCGGCGTGCAGCTCCCTGATCCGGGCCGCCTTGCGCGGGTCGTCCAACACGCTCGCGTGGACGATCGTGCGCATCGCCATGCCGCGCCGCAGGGCGTCGAGCACGCTGCGTCTGCTCTTCTGCTCCTGACGGCCCTTCTCCGACGAGCCCACCGGGTGCATGGCGCGCAGCTCGCCCGCCGAGTGAGTGGCCTGCGCGATCTGCTGCCGGACGAGCTCGCTGTCCTCCAGCCGCTCGACGTCGACGGGGATACCGCGCAGCTCACCGACCACCTCTTCCAGCCGATGGGCAAGCTGAGCCAACGACACGCTCTCGTCCACACGCCTCCTTCGCCAGCCGCGCCACCCCTCACCCCCAACGTGGGCAATACTGGCAGCTTCTGACCGATGCGGTTCGCACCGTGCCGGCGGATGATGTCCGAATCCTTCGCGAGACGCCGGCCACGATCCCGCCCCCATTCGGACAGTTCCAGTATCCGCCTCGTCGTCGGTGCGAGTATGGGCCCGCACATGCCGGTACGTGCCGCTTCAGGCGTAGGGGACGACGAGTCCCGACTCGTAGGCGTAGACGATGGCCTGGGCGCGGTCGCGCAGGCCTAGTTTGGCCAGCAGCCGGGCGACGTGCGTCTTGACGGTGTGCTCGGTGACGACCAGCTCTCCGGCGATCTCGGCGTTGGACTGACCCTTCGCGATCAGCCGCAGCACCTCGAGCTCGCGAGGGGTGAGGTCGGCGGGAGGGCACGAGCGGGGCCGCTGCCTGGCGAACTCGGCGATCAGCCGCCTGGTCACCTGGGGAGCGAGTAACGCGTCCCCGCGCGCGATCACCCGGACCGACTCCACCAGATCCTTCACCCTGACGTCCTTGAGCAGGAACCCGCTCGCCCCCGCGGAGAGCGCGTCGTACACGTAGTCGTCCAGGTCGAAAGTGGTGATCATGAGCGCCCGGGTGGGCAGCTCGGCGACGATCTGACGGACCGCCTCGATGCCGTTCAGCTCCGGCATCCTGATGTCCATCAGCGCCACGTCGGGCCGGGACTCCCTGGCCAGCCGTACCGCCTCGGCCCCGTCCGCGGCGGTACCCACGACGGTGATGTCCGGCTGGGCGTTCAGCGCCGCGGCGAAACCGTGCCTGACGCTCTTCTGGTCGTCGGCGACCAGAACACTGATCACGCCGCCGCCTCCGCCTGCGTCAGCGGAAGGCCCGCCTCGATGAGGAAGCCGCCCTCGGGCGCCGTACCGGTGTTGAGCCAGCCCCCCAGCATGACCACCCGCTCCCGCATCCCGATCAGGCCGTGGCCGCCCGCGTTCGGGGAAGGGCCGGGGCCGTCGTCGCTCACCCTGATGGCCAGCGTGTCCTGCAGGTAGGCGAGCTCGATGCGCACGTTCGCGTCCGGCGCGTGGGAGCGGGCGTTGGTCAGCGCCTCCTGCAGGATGCGGTACGCCGACAGGTCGACGGCCGCGGGCAGCGGGACGGCATCGCCGATGACGTCGAGATCGACCGTCCCCCCTGCCCTGCGGTGCTCTTCCAGCAGCTCGGGTACGCGTGCCAGGCCCGGTTGCGGCGAGGTGCCGCCCGCCCCGCCGTCGGTGCGCAGCACGCCGAGCAGTCGCCGCATCTCCACCAGCGTCTCGCGGGCGGTGGTCGCGATCTGTTCGAAGCCCTCGCGTGCCGGATCGCTGAGATCCTTGACCGTGTACGGGGCGGTCTCGGCCTCCACCGCGATCCTGGAGATGGAGTGCGCCACGATGTCGTGCATCTCCCGCGCGATCCTGGCCCGCTCGGCCATGGCGGCCTGCTCGCACTGTGCGGCGATCATCTGCTCCATGCTCTCCTGCCGGACCTCCTTGACCTCGCCCCGGGCGCGGGCGAGGTCGGCCAGCAGCGCGATACCACCGACACAGAACGCGATCATGGCCCCGTAGACCACGGCGGTGGCGAGCCCACCCCTGCCTTCCCAGCTCAGCAACACGCCCAGTACGAACAGCCCGGTCAGGGCCAGCACGGTCACCCCCCAGGCCTGCTGCCGCGTCAGCAACCTGAGCAGCGTGTAGAGGGCGACGGCGGCGGATGTGGCGACCGCGAGATTGGACATGGGATAGATCCCGGTGAAGAGCAGCCCGACGCCGCCGACGAATGTCGCGGCCAGTGCCGCGGGCGGATTCACCCGGCGGAAGGCCAGGGGCAGGGTCGCCAGCAGCAGGAAAGGCGTCATCATCCCGTCACGGCTCCAGGCCAGCCCGACGGCCCAGACCGCCAGCCCGATCCCGATCGCCGCGTCGAGGACGTGGACCGGGCCGATCTTTCTTTCCTGTAGAACGCTCATCGGAGTCATGCGCAGAATTGTGCGGGCAGGCGAGGAGTGTCCGCGTCACTCGAAGGAATGACGTTCAGCCGAGCACCGGAGCCACCGATCAGCGTCCCCGCTCCCCCGGCGACCCGGGCGCGCGGATCCGACGCCAGGCGCCCCCTGACACCGCGGTCTGCTACCGGGCCTCCTGGCGGCTACCCGGACCGAACTCACACCGGCAGCTTACGAACCCAGGGATCCGCCGCTAGGTCACGACGCTGCTGGGCGCACGAAAGACCGAGGTTAACGGCCGGGGAACCGGCCCTACGAGGCAAGACGCATCGCCGCCCGCAGCAGGGTCAGCAGGTGGCGCACGGGCCCCGTGGCGGGCCGTACGGAGTCGAGCACGGGGAGGTCGGCCGAGCGGAGGGTGGCTGGGGGGCGCTCGGCCAGGGTGGCGACGGCTCCGGCCGCCGGGTCGCGTACCACGTAGACCGCGCTTTCCGTGGCCAGCGCGTGGCGGGAGCCGTCGGGGGTGCGCCACAGTTCGATGCCGATCGAGTCGGACAGCTCACGCGATCCTGTGACGTCGGCCAGGGTCTCGGTGTCGAGGTAGCGGACCTCGCCGCCCTTATTGGGGTCAGGGGTTCCGTCCAGGATCATGATCTCGTGGCGCTGCGGGATCAGGATCGGGCAGTGTCCCCTACGGCGCGGGCGCAGGCCGATGCTTCGTACCCGTTCCAGGGTCGCGCCGGTCGCCTGCCAGATCTCCAGGCACTCGTTGCCCGCCGCGGCCAGGCGGTCCGGGGAGAGGAAACACAGTTCGCGATAGTGCTCCTGTTCCGGTGAGCGAGCCAGGACATGGCAGGGCGGTTCGATGATGCGCAGCGTACGGCCGTCCACGGCGAGCCGGCCGGAGGACAGGTCGGCGGCCATGTGCGACGGCAGGATGTCCAGCCCCTGCTCGCCCCAGACCAGGTCCTCCTCCATGGTGACCTTTTCGATGCGCCCGCCGTCGCCGGTGTAGTAGGTCAGGTGGCAGTCGGCGGGCTCCAGATCGCGGCCGAGGTGGGGGTAGTGCCGGGCCAGCACCGCGAAACGGTCGTGGTCCAGCCAGGTCAGCGCCGCGATCAGGGAGAACTCCTCGGGCTGCGACATCGTCCTCTCCGCGGCGTTGCGCACGAGACCGAGGAAGGGGTTCGGTGGGATCCAGTCCATGCTGAAGATGGACGTGCCCTTGTTCAGCATCACCCCGGAGTCGGCGTCGCCCGCCCGGCAGGCGACCTGGCGTCCGTCGTCGAGGTCGAACACCTGGAGTTCGTGGCGGCGAACGGACGTCCAGCCTCTTGTGCAGACCGCCAGCCATCGGCCGTCCGGGGACAGCGAGCCGGTGGTGATCCAGCCGTCGACGGGGATTTCGAGCAAGGGGTCGGCTGTCAGGGTGGCGCACGCCTCCTCCACGGTTCCGGCCGAGGTCGCGGCGAGCAGGTCGAACAGGGGACGTGCCGGGCCGTCCGGCCGCCACCGCTCGTCGAACAGCGGCAGGACGCGGTCCGCCTCGACGAGGGGGACCCGCTGCTGGACCAGGTCCCACAGGTCCCCCCAGCGCCGCTCCTCCGCCAGCTTCGCCGCCGCGTCCTGCCAACCGTGTCTCATGTGTCCCCTCCTGGCTTCGTGATCAGGCTAGGGACACGGGCAGACGCGAGGCATCCGCCGGGCGGGGGACTCCGGGGGGCGGTTCGGCGCAGGCGGGATCCAAGGGGCTGGTGCGCACTGGTCGGTCATGAGGCGGGCAAGACCATCGTCTCGGTTGAGCGCGACGGTGAGGATCTCGGTCTTGCTGGAGAAGTGTTTGTACAGCGTGGGGCCGGTCACGCCCCCGCCCTCCTGATGTTCGCGCTCGCGGTCATCCTGGTGCCGGGCGACGCCGTCCCCCCGGGCATGATCCTCCTGATGTGCGGGGCTGTCGTGGCAGGCCTGGGGGTCGCACTCGTCGCACTCGTGTTGCGGATGCTGCTCGCTCCTCGCCGCGCTCTGCGAGGCGCTCGAATGCCAGCCGGGAGACCTGCTGCGCTGGGAGGCCGTGGGCGCCGCGGACTGGTGACGTCAACCGTCGGCGACGGCGGCCCTGGCCGACGCGTCGCGGGTCTCGGCGTTCACAGGTTCCGACAGGTCGATGCGCGCCCTCGCCCCCCTGCGAAGCAGCGGTCACACCCGCGTCGTTCCGTATCGCCGCCTTCGGGTAGGCCCCACTCACTCCAGGCGGGTGATCAGGCGCTTGGGCGCGACGGTCCGGTAGGCGTCCCCGACGATCTCGGCGATCTCGGTCCAGTCCTGGGGAACGTCGAGACGGACGCCGAGCCAGCCGCGGTGGCCTACGTACGGCGGACGGAAGAAGCGCTCGGGAGCCTCGGCGACCAGGGCCTCCTGGACGCCGGGCGAGGCGGCGCACCAGAAGGCGAGCCGGTCGTCGTGGTGGTGGTCGGCGTACATCACGAACGTCTTCCTGCCGCGGACGAACCAGGTCGGCTCGCCGTGGCTGAGTCGTTCGGTGGTCTCGGGGAGCGCGAGGCAGAGCCGGCGCAGCGACTCCAGCGGATCATCGGCCATGGCCAGACGATACTTCGCCCAACGCCACGTCGGGCCGGGACTCCCTGGCCGGCCGTACCGCCTCGGCCCCGTCCGCGGCGGTACCCACGACGGTGATGTCCGGCTGGGCGTTCAGCGCCGCGGCGAAACCGTGCCCGACGCTCTTCTGGTCGTCGGCGACCAGAACACTGATCACGCCGCCGCCTCCGCAATGAGACGGCCCACGAGCTGGTCACCTACCCAGCAGCCGGAGCCGGCGGTATCGGCCGCGTAGGAGCCGCGCGCGACGAGTGCGGGAGCCTGGTGAACCTTCATGAATTCCTCCTCTCGGCTACCGGAGTCCAAGGACATGGCAATCATTTCGTCAGACCGGCGGACCGACAATTCTCATTGGCGACGATATTCGTGCTTCGCCGGCTCGCCATCCGGGCGGCTTAGGCGGTGTGTGTAGGACGCCATGCACGCCTGCAGGCGGTTGGCGAACTGGAGCTTTGACATGATCTGCGCCAGGTGGGCGCGTACCGTCCGTTCGCTCACGATGAGCCTGTCCGCGATCTCCTGGTTCGACCCGCCGTCGGCCAGCAGGAGGAACACCTCCAGTTCCCGCGGCGTCAGTCGGTCAAGGAACCCCAACGCGTTTACCCACCCTGGTTCCGGCACGCTAAGCATGGTCTCCACGCGTCTCCCTGTTCCGAAGTATCGGCCGTATCTTGCACAGGATTTAGATCAGAGGATCGGATTGCTGATCACGGCGAGCGAAGTTGCCGTGTCCCATGAGGAGCGCGTGGCATGCGGGAGGATCCCTGCCACCGGCACGTAGGGATGAACCGGGCGCTAAGCGGCCGGCTCGATGAGGAGCGGGAACCGCCCGCCTCGCCCGACGGCCCCCCTCGCCATCGTCGCTCATAGGTGACCGCGACTGGCAACAGGAACACGGTGAGGACTGCGCCGACCTGACCGCCGCCATCCGCGGTCGTGGGCGACGTCTGAAAGCAGACGAGGACCCACCACTGCCGCGGTGTCGAGAGTCGCGGTTGTCTGCCACGGGCGACTGCGGTGAGCCGGACCCGCTCAAGATGATCCCGCCACGCCAGGCATACCACACCGTATCTGGAAGCTGCCTGTGGACCAGGCAGACAAGGATCAGGACCCACGCCAGGCCAAGGGCGATGACCACCTGACCGAGCCGCGCGTCGGTGCGCGAGCCCACCCTGAGAGGCGGGTCGCAACGGTGCCGATTAGGCGCTCGTAATCGATCGCGCCCTCGGATTCTCGCTCTCTGCAGCAAATCCGCTGGCGATTCCCATATCACGCTGGCCGTCCACACTCGATTGGGGGCGACAGAGATGTTCCGGCGAACCACGGAGAAGACGAAGATCCCCGTCTCGCGAAGGCGCCGACCTGTCCGGCGAAGTCGGCTATGGAGACCCATGGGCTCTGTACGGATCGCACCGAGTGGTCGATGCGCATCCGGCTACCGCCAAGGACCCACAGGAAGGAGGGAAGAAGCCATGCTCTACCGCCAGTGTCGTCTCAATCAGCCGCTCCACCGCAGCGTCGACCGGCTCCCCCCTCGGTTCGGAGAACTCCTCGGCGACCGCCCCTTGGCCCAGGACGAGTCCGCGGTCCTCCCTCCCCGGTCATGGACGGCCGGTTCGCTCACGCTTTTCCGAATGGCCCGGCCAGACTTGGAGGGGCGCGTGAAAGTTCCCAGGACTCCTGGCAAGCACCGCCAGATACCATAATGAATGCGTCATAACTCCCTAGCCCCCTGCATAGGTGTGATACAGACATGCGGGAGACTAACACCCTTCTATAAGACTTGTAGTGATTGCTGATATTTTTCGCGATCAGGTGACGTGACGGAGTTCCAGCCGCCACGGGTCGTGGAGCGCGATCCGCCTGTGTCCGGAACTCCTGGCGCGGATGCTCACGATTCATCTTGGAGGGCGTTTGATTTGAGTAGATTGCACCTTATATTCTAGTGAAGTTTTCTCAGCGGAATCGATTCGGATAGCAGGGTTTTCCGTAGCTCAGGCATGCCGTTCGAGTAGACACGCAGACAGATCACTACGCCCCGAAATAGGCGTGGAGCCTCCGGTGAAAGAGGTCTCACCATAAGATCTCTCCACTACCAGAAGGCTCCACGTGATCGCCTGTCCTGCCATGCTCGACGTCTCCCGTGAACCGATCAGTTCGTCGTCGGCCTACTGCGCACCGAACGCCAGAGTCGCGGCACCAGGACGGGCTCCGGGGCGCCGACCTGCTGGGTTCAGGCTCTGTTCGCGATCGCGTGGTTCCGGGACAGGCCCGATCTCGCCCGGCACGGCAAGGCCTTCGGCATCTCCCCGGCAAGATCACGTGAAAGTCAGCGAGAAGATGTCAGTCGTTACGCGGTTGGCGAGGTTGTTGATCGGGACAGTGTGGATCATGGCTTGGGAATCGGCGGGGAGGGTTTCACAGTCGCGGGCCAGGCGGCGGTATAACATGAGCCGGCCCGGACTTCGCTCGACGACCCAGCGGCGTTCGACGACGTGAACACCTCGAGTCCGGATGTTTCCGGAGACGACTTCGACGCCGATGCCGAGCTTGGCACCGTGTTCGGTCGCGGTGTTTTCGAAGCCGGTGCCGGTCGGCTTTGGATATCGTCGGGTAGCTGTTTCAGGCCTGGTCGAGCAGTCGTATTCCGATGACGTTGTCGGACAGGCTTGCGGCGGTGACCATCACGGCGAGGATGATGCCGAGCGCGTCGGTGACGATCTTCTTGTTCTTATCCCGGTGCCGGGATAAGAACAATTATCGGGGGTGGCCTGTTATGCCGAGGGTGAGGCGGCCACCTTCACCCCGAGCACGAGTAGTTCGCCGTGCACGCGCCGGTACCCCCACCCGGGGTTCTCCCGGGCCAGGCGGAGCATCGGGGCGCGGATGGAACGCACGGCCGCTTCGGCCTTGACCGGTGCGCGTGCAGTGCCGTGATCAACCGGCGCGAAGCCGGCAATAGCCTTCAAGGTCGTTCCGTCCATGATCGTGTCCCGCTGGCGGGACAGCACAATGGCAGCGGCACATCCCCTGGCCCGGAACTGCGCACTTCGAGTGGCGCTTTTGGCGGCCGGGACGGATGAGGACGGGTTTCTGAGGATTCTAGCGGGCATTTTACGGACGTTTCCACGCTCAGCGGGAGGCCGGTGGACACGACGCCCGCGTGCCACCGGGGAGAAGCACTATTGTGGCCCTCGAATTGATGCGACGGCCCATGACGAAGGAAGCAGAATGCCCCTCGGCACCGATGGCGAGAAGGATGACGAGAAGGATGGCGAGAACCCCCAAGATTGGAAGACCGGCGTCGGTGAGATGGTCGCCGACCTGTTCTCCTATTGGATGTTCGGCCTGGGCGCCTACACCGCCGGAGAGTCCGACCGCCAATACGGTCCCGTCAAGCTCGTGATCTGGACCGTGTTCGCGATCGGCATCGCGGCGGCTGTGTCCGCACTGCGGATCGCCTTGTTCGGCGAGCCTCGGGCCGGCTGGGGGATCGCCCTGGTCCCCCTGATCCTGCCGATGGTCGGCGCCCTCGCGTACCGGCCCAGGCACTACGTTCCCGGCCTGGTCCTGGGCGTGATCGCCGGCCTGCTCACCACGGTCGGCCTGGGCCTCGACCTCGGTGCGACGACGAGCTCCTTCTGGGGCGGGCTGGCCGTGGTGTCGGCGGGCTTCCTGGTCTGCTCCGTGGTGTTCGCCGCGGTCACCTGGCCACGCCGGTGACCCCCGCGTAGCGCTCGGCCAGGCGTCCCCGGCCGGGCGGTACGCGTACTCAGGCCCTGGCCTCGACGGGCTGGTCGAGGTAGCCGGCCGCCTGGAGCCTGAACAGCTTGGCGTAGACGCCGTCCCGGTCCATCAACTCCGCGTGGGTGCCCTCTTCGAGCACCTTGCCGTGGTCGATGACCACGATGTGGTCGGCCACCCGCACTGTGGAGAACCGATGGGCGATCATGAGCGTGGTCGACCGGTCGGTCAGGCGGGTCATCTGGCCGAAGATCTCCGCCTCCGCCTCGGCGTCGATCGCGGCGGTCGGCTCGTCGAGGACCACAATCGGCGCGTTCCGCAGGAAGGCGCGGGCCAGCGCGACCTTCTGCCACTCCCCTCCCGACAGCTGCCTGCCGCCCTCGAACCACCGTCCCAGCTGGGTGTCGAGCCCCTTGGGCAGCTCGTCGATGAACGGCAGGGCGCCCGCCTGGCCGGCGGCCCGCCGGACGGCCTCGTTGTCGTCTAGCGCCGCCACCCTGCCGAAGCCGATGTTCTCCCTGGCCGACGCCTCGTACTGCACGAAGTCCTGGAAGATCACGCCGACGTTGCGGCGCAGCTCCTCCAGGTCGTACTCCTCGATCGGGTGGCCGTCGATCAGTATCTCGCCGCCGGTCGGCGCGTAGAACCTGGCCAGGAGCTTGACCAGGGTGGTCTTGCCGGCGCCGTTCTGGCCGACCAGGGCCACGCACTGGCCGGCGGGCAGGAACAGGTTCAGGTTCGACAGCACGGGGGTGTCGGTACCGGGGTAGGCGAAGGTGACGTTCCTGAACTGCACGCCCTTGGTCAGGGTGGCGGGGAACGGCCTGCTGCCGCTGGGGAGCGCGTCCTCCGGGATGTCCAGGAAGGAGAACAGGTTACCCAGGAACAGGTTGTGCTCGTACAGCTGGGCGATGCCGCCGAACAGCGATCCCAGCGCGCCCTGCACCAACGTGATCGCCGCGATGTACCCCGCGAACTGACCCACCTGACCGGTGCCGACCGTGGTGGACACCGCGAACAGCACCGCCCCGCCGGCCGCGGCCACGCTCAGCAGCCCGAGCAGCGCCGACGCCACGGCCTGCCGGCCCTCCAGTTGGCGGTCCACCGCGTAGAACCGGCCCACCATCGCCCGGAACCGCTCCAGGAAGAGCGGGCCGAGGTCGAACAGGCGGGTCTCCTTGAATGTTCGGTCGGTCGTCACGAGGTACTGCAGGTACGTCGTACGGCGCCGGTCCGCGGAACGGTCGTGCTCGATCTTCCAGCCGAGCCTGCCGAAGAACAGGTTGGCCACCATGGTCGGCACCGGGGCGAGCAGCACCACCAGCGCGACCCGCACGTCCCAGGACAGCAGCACCACGGTCACCGACACCAGGGAGACGGCGTTGGAGGTGACCGCGATCAGGTCGGCGAAGATCTGGTAGGGCCGGAACCCGGCCTCACGGGTCGCCCGCTGGAGACCGTCGTAGGTCGTGGGGTCCTCGAAGTGGCGCAACTGGAGGCGGATGGCCTTGGCCATGATGCGCTCGTTGACCTGGTTGGCCATCCGGTACTGCAGGAGCGTCTCAAGGTAGTTGCGGCCGACCGCGAAGAAGTGCGCGAGCGCCATGAGGCCGGCCAGCGCGCCACCGGCCCACAGCGCCGTGCGCAACCCGTCGCCATCGGTCACCGCGTCCGCCACGGCCTGCACGGCCATCGCCGTGAGGTACACGTTGACGGCCGGGATGACCGAGGTCACCGCCGTCAGCATGAGGACCCCCACCACGTGCCGCGGGTTGACCTCCCACAGCAGCCGCAGGGCGCGCGCCCAGTATTTTCCCTGCCGGCCAGATTGCGTGTCCGACACCATCATCTTCTCCTCACCGAACCTCTTCCACCCGCCACCGTGGAGACGGCGACCGCGTCTCCAGATCCGTTACCCAGAAACGTCTGACAAAGGTTCACTGCCGGGGCCGTCCCCGCACGGCCCGGATGGCGAGCAGCCACAGCGCATGGGCGGCCCGCTCACGATCCTGGTCCATTCCGAGTAGCCGGTTGATCTGCATGTGGGCCAGGCTCGCCAGGATGCGCCGCTCGTCGCCGACCAGGCGGCCCTCGTCCGCCAGGTTCCGTACCCGTGTGCCTGCGGCGGCCAGCGTGTCCCGCTGGAGCGCGAAGACCTGGCGGAGCGTGCCCAGGTGTGCCCGGGCGACCGGATCGGGATGCCGGTCCCAGGGTTCGACCAGGTCGCACAGGGTGCGCTGGATCTGCCGGAAGCGCTTGCGGATCGGATCGGCGATGTCCATCTCCTGGTCGCCGGCGATCCGCAGCGGGTCCAGGCCCCAGTCGCGGTACAGGTGGTGCACGGCCATGACGGCGAGGACGTCGGGCTCCAGCCCCTGGAGGCCGACCCGCGGCCGGGCCACCAGTTCGGCCGACACGTCGCTGTTGGCGGTGAAGACCTCCTCCAGGGTGCCGATCGCCAGTGGGCCACCGTACCGCTCGATCTCCCTGTCGTAGCCCACCAGGGCGAGGTCCGCGGCGAGGCCGGCCCTGACGCACTCCCGCGCCCAGGCGATGCACCGGGTGGTCACCTGCGCGATGTCTGCCGGGTCCGTGCCCCGCACCCGCACCCGCACCCGCAGGTGCGGGCCGGGGTCGCAGTAGCGGATGTAGAACCAGCGGTCGATCAGGCCGTCCGCGCGCAGCCCCGCGACCAGTTCCCGCAGCGGCCCGGCGATGACGTCGTCGTGCTGGTTGAGCGCGGAGTACAGCTTGAGGTAGACCCACTCGTCGCCCACCAGGCGGCGGCGGGGCACGGCGGGCAGGGCCCCGGCGGGGGGCACCTGCGAGATCGGGGGGCGGCGCACCCGCGCCGGATCCCTGGCGAGCATGGGCACCACGATCTCGCTCAGGTACCGCCCGCCGACGTCGTCGCCGAGCCACGCCTCCGGCACGCCGGGAAGCATCTCCTGGAGCACCAGGGGACTCCCCGCACCGCCACGCTCGGCCCTGCGCAGCTCCTCCTCAAGCTCGGCCGCGCACAGCGGGTGTTCCAGGTCCAGGAGCAGCCGGTTGTCCATCCAGGACAGGTAGACGTACCTGGGCACCCGCCAGGTCTCCCGCCACCGCGCCAGCCCGGCGCCGAAGTCGCCCTCGCCCAGCATTCGGGAGGTGAGTGTCCACTGCGCCGGGTGCAGCACCGCCCGGCCGCGGACCACCCTGGGCAGGTACGGCGCGGCCACGACGGGGCCCCAGTCGAAGCCCACGTGCGGCATGAAGCCGTCCTGGGACAGCTCGATCAGCAGGCGGCAGACGTTCGGCGCGTTCTGCGCGGAGAGCATGTGGCCCTGGGTGACATAGACCTCCTGGCCGAGCCGGGCCGAGCGCAGGTAGAAGCGGTCGGCGGTGGCACCCACCAGGATGTCGCCCAGCGCGATCCGGTGCTCGGGGACCACCGAAGGCGAGGTGTTGATGCAGATCTCGTAGCGGCGCAGCGGCGGATGGAAGGTGACGTTCCCGCCCCTGCCATGCGGCGGCACGTAGCTCAACTCGGCGAAGATCGCATCGGGGTACAGTTCCTCCTCTGCGCGCGCGAACTCCTGCAGCCGGGCCACCGACTCCTCGTCCAACAGGTCGAAGAACCGCCCGAAGGTACGACCGCCGTCGGTCATCGCGCCCGGCGAGACGACGAACCGCCACTCCCCTGCGTCGATCGCGGCCGGCGACTCGGCCGCGATCTGCCCGTAGATGTCCAGCGACGGCCGCAGCGCGGTTCGCTCCCCTGGGGGCCGCCAGGCGGTCAGCCGGGCGAGCAGGTCATCGGTGATCTCGATCTCGGCGAGCCCGCGGTGCAGCGCGTCGGCCGCCAGGGAGGCGAACACCAGGTCCCTGCGCCGGCTGTCCTCCTCGGGGACCGCGGCGAGCGGGACCGCGCGGGGCGGCATGGTGTACGTCGGCGGAGCGTCGAGGCCGGTCTCCGGGCTGAGCACCTCCAGCAGCGGCACCTCGGCGTCCACGCCGTACCGCTCCAGGAAGGCGCTGTGGTACTCGACGATGTGGTGCGGGCGGCGCCGGGTGACGCCGAGGCGCAGCAGCACGTCGGTGGCCTCCGCCGCCACGGTGGCGACCTGCCGGGACAGCTCGCCGCGTGCCGCGAGGGCGGCGTCGACCTGGTAGGTCTCCCGGGTGTTGCCGGGCGTCATGGCGCGCTGCCGGGCGGACAGCCGGTCCAGCGCCGCGGTCCCCGCCGTACCGTGCGCGTCGTCGATCGCGTCGGCGAGTTCTCTGACCTCGGTGAGGCCGGCCCGCACCGCCTCCGTGCCCGCGACGCCGTCCAGCCGCTTGAGCAGATCCAGCTCGGACAGCGGCGCGGTCATCGCCGGCCGCAGATCGCTGATCAGCACGTGCAGGTCCCACAGCTGGGCCAGCAGGGCGCGGGCCTTGTCCGGGGTGGCGCCCGGCACGTCGGTGGCGATCCGCTCGGCAATCTCGGCGTACGTGGTGCCCGGCACGGCGGCCATGCCGAGCGCCAGCTCGACCGGCGCCGTGACCCGGAACCCCACGTGCCGGTTGTCGGCCGTGCCGTGCACGTCGGCGAACGACAGCACCGCACGGTCTCCGACCCGGTACAGCATCGGGTTGACGCCCACGTGCAGACCGTCGCGCAGCGTGTCGTCCTCTTCCAGTTCCTTGATGAGGGACAGCAGCCAGCCGGCGTCCGCCCGGGTACGGGTGCGGGCCAGCGGGTCGCGTGCCAGGTGGAGGGAGGTGGTCCCGGCGAACCGGCCCCCGCCCACGCCGGAGAACAGGCCGTAGGGCGTCGGCCTGGTCGCCATCCTGGTCCCGTACCGCAGCAGCGTCGAGTAGGCCCGGGCCACGCGCTTCTCGTCGGTGCCGGACAGGTGCGCGAGGCCCGCGGTCATGCTCGGGCTGGCCACGTGCAGCGCCTGCACAAAGCGGGGGTGCTCGCTGAGCGACCTGAGGCGTTCCCTGGCGCCGTCCGCGCCACCGTCACCGGAGAGCAGGCCGGTGAACGTCTGGACGGGCATGATGGGGGCGCGCAGCAGGAAGAATCCAGCCGGGGTGTACAGCCGGGATGCAGGGGTGTTCGTCATCGTTTGCCCTCTCCGTCGCTCTCGTCGCTCTGTCGCCGGGTTCGGTCAGCTGATGAGCAGCGCCCGTTCCCATCGGGTGGACGCCGGTGCGGACACCGACCACAGGGCGAGCGCCACCCCCGCGGCACCGGTGAGCAGGCCGGGACTGTCCAGCAGGACGCCCGGCTGTTCGAGGTCCTGGACGCCGATCGGCAGATCGGGGTCGCAGTGCTCCAGCACGGCCTCGGTGAGGACGGGGAGCGTCCGGCGCGCCACGGCGCTGTCGGTGTCCCTGGCGAAGCGCGCGCAGATCGCCAGCAGGCCGGCCGCTCCGTGGCACAGGGTGGCCGAGCCGAAGTGGCCCTCGCCGGCGAACCTGTGCAGCACGCCTTCCAGCGCGGAGATCGCGAACCGGCGCAGGGCGTGGTCGTCCAGCGCGTCGGCGGCGTGCAGCAGGGCGCAGGCCACTCCGGGGGAGCCGTAGCACCAGGCGACCCGGGCCGGGGCAAGACCGTGCCGGTGCTCCGCGCCAGAGGCGTCGAGCGGGATCCCCATGGCCCAGCTGGGGCCGTGCTCGTCGGCGATGGCGGCGTCCACGAGGTAGTCGGCCACCTGTCGGATCGTGGTGCGCACCGGTTCGCCGCCGTGCCTGGCGCGCCCGGCAAGGGCCAGCGCGGCCAGCGGGCCGGGGATCCCGTGGGCCAGGCCGAGGTTGACGTACCCGTGCGGAAAGGTCTCGTGGTAGTCCTCCGCGGGGAAGAACTCCGGCGGTATGAACCACGGCCGGCGTTCCCCCGTCCCGTCGCACAGCCACAGCAGATCGTCGATCAGTCGGCGGACGGCCTCCGCGGCGACGGGCTCGGCCGAGTCCGCGTCGGCCATCCTGGTGAGGCTGCCCGTGGCGCCCACGATCACGTCGTAGTCGTGGTCGGCCACTCCCCCGGCGCGCCGCCAGGACGGGGCGGTGAGCACCTGGTCGGCCAGCTTGCGGTCCAGACCGCGGGCGGCGGCCTCGTACCGCGGGTCGTCACTCGCCGCGTCGGCCAGGACGAGCGCCAGACCGGCCGTGCCCGCGGCCATACCGGCGTCGGCCAGCGGCTCCTCGTGAGTGCTGCGCACGGCGGTGACCACCTGTTCGTGGGCGAGGTCCCGCCAGTGCTCGGCGTCGTCAGGCAGCGCCCTGGCGGCCTGGCGGAACAGCAGCGCGCTGCTCCCGTGTCCCGAGTACAGGGAGGCGCCGCCCCAGCCGAAGGGGTACCGGGCGGTCTGCTCGGACCTGGCCACGGCCAACCGCACCACCTCGGGGTCGGCGAGCCTGCGCGCGATGAGCTCGGCGGTCTTCCTGGCCGCTTCGGACAGCGCCTCGGTGACGTACCCGGATTCGACAAGTGTGCTCACGGATCTCCCTATGGGTCGCGCAACCGGCGGCCTGGTGAGGGGCGGAGCCAGGACGCCGGTCGGCGGACTCCTGATCGCCGTCTCGGGCGACAGGGCCGGTGGAAAAAGGTTTAATGAGAGGTGGCTGCCGTACCCGCGGCGTGAGGCGTTGGCGGGGCACGGCGGCTTCGACGGTGGGCCCGCCGTGATTCCAGCGCGGCGGATCCATCCACACCCCCGGACACGGCTTTCCGACGCGACGATCGGAAAACGCTTCCTTATTCCTGGCTCGCGGGCCGGATGGCATATTGTGGGACGTGATTCCGGAGGCCGTCATTCGTGACGCAGCCGACGGCTCGCCGGGCGTACGGCCGTTTTCGGATGGCACGGCTTTCCGAAATCGCGACCCGTCTTACCTGAGCCGTTCCCGCGGTGTGCGGCCGCCGTGCCCGCGAGTTTTCTGCACGGACACGGCGGCTCGGGCGGGGCCGCCGAGATTCCAGCGCGGCGGACCCTTTCAGCGGACTACCAGCAGCCGAGCGGGCACTGCGTGATGCAGCTCACGCAGGTGCAGCTGCGGCAGGTCACACGGGTGCAGACCAGACGGGTCACCACGCTGATCGAGTCGGGCTCGGCGATGTCCCCGGGCTTGGCGACGCGGACGTCCAGGTCGAACTGGTCCTTGACAGCAGACATGTGTCTCCACCTTTTCATTTCTGGCCGTGAGGCCAAATGGGCTGGCACATGTGACGAGCGGAAATCCGGGGCGGTCTTTCCGGCGTTCAACCGTCGGGGCCCGCCCGACTTTCCTCTTCCGGCGCCGGACTCTGTCACACACATTCATCCTGACATTTCAGGACCACATGGCTCTATTGTCGATTACGCCGATTTACTCGAGGGCCGCCAGCACATCGGCCAGGTCGGCCAGCGCCGCGCCGGGACCCTCGGTGGCCAGCACGCCGCAGGAGTTGAGCACGACCTCGTCCGCGCCGGCCTCGTGGAACCGGCGCAGTTCGGCCGCGATCTCGTCGGGCTTGCCCGCCACGAACGCCCCGGCGTCCAGCAGTGCCCTGGAGACATCCGCCGGGCCGAGACCCGCCAGTTCAACCCCCGCCCGGCGCAGCATATCGGCGTAGTGCCCGGCCTCCAGGTGCGCGCCGGTCGCCACCCGGACGAGCCGCCCGATGTCCCGCCCCGGCCGCTCGACCGCGACGTGCACGACGGACACCACCCGGGGCGGCCGGGGACGACCCTGCGCCCCGGCCCGCAGCGCCGGGGACAGGACGCCGCCCAGATATCCGGCGGGCACCAGCCAGGTGATTGCGACGTCCGCGACCGCCCCCGCCGTACGCGCCATCATGGGCTGCAGCACGCCCGCGCCCACCTCGACCCCAGGATGCTCGGCGGGCAGCAACATACCGTGCACCGTGAAGTGCTCGCCCTCGTGCTCGACGGCCCGGCCGTCGAGCAGGGCGCGTACCGCCGACAGGTACTCCTCGACCGCCCGCCGGGGGCTGCGGTACGGCCGGCCGGCCAGGTTCGCCGTGAACTCCGGGTCACCGGCGCCGAAGCCCGCGACGTACGGCCGGCCGGTGAGCACGGCCAGCGACCTGGCCTCGACTGCGGCCTGGTAGGGATGGCGCAGCGGCAGCAGCGTGACGCTGGAGCCCATCGGCACGTGCAGCCCGCGCCCGGCCAGGTAGGCGGCCGCCAGGTGGGTGTCCACGTTCAGTGACTGGCCCAGCCACAGGCGTTCAGCCCCCGAACGGAGCGCGAACTCGGCGAACGGCACGACCACCTCCGGATGGCGGATCTGCAACGGGTAGACGACCGAGACGGCGAGGGCGTTCGAAGACATGTGAACCTCTCACATCGGGCGGATGGCACGGGGTGCCCATCGTGGGGCGCGGTGTCCCGATCCCTCAATTGGCGGTCCTGACGATTTCCGGCCGTCCGCCGGAGTAAGGCATCCGGCTCGGTCCGGTGGAACCTGCTGGCTGAGTCGGGTCGGGGCGCGGTGCCGGCCTTACGGCCAGCCCGTCTCCCCGACCCGCTCGCCGCACCCGCCCTCTCTGCCGGACCGAGCCCGCTCCCCGGCTTGCCGCCACGCTGCCGGCCCTTCGCCGGCATCCAATCGATCAGATGTGCCCTGAGTGTGCCCTGCGCTCGTAGATCTGGGTGATCTCCGATGCGTGATCAGCGCACCTGGGAAAACAATTCGATCATGGGATGAGCAGCGGTTACGCTTGCGGGCGTCTCGCGTCACTTCTCACTGCTTTTGGTACTTCCACAGAACAGCGACGGAACAGAACAGAGGCTTGGAGGCGCCCGTGACGATGCCCAGGAAGGGCTCACGGCTCATCAGCGTCGACGGCACCGCCTTCCGCTGGCGGATCCGGCACAAGCCCACCTACCACCAGGGCAACAATTGGAGTCCCCTCGCCGTCACCGTTGAGCGGACCGAGGAGCCGGGGCGTTTTCTCGTGGTGTCGCTTCCCTGCGCTCGGCCGGACAACTGGCTCGGAGAACGGACGATCGCGGTCCGCCCCGCCCTCGTCGCCGGATGCATCCGGCGAGCCGTCGAACAGGGATGGAACCCCGGACAACCGGGCTCGGCATTCACCCTCACCGTCACCGAGGACGAACTGGCCGTGCTCCTGGGCGGACCGCCTCAGTACCTGATCCCCTTCCTCTGGGGCATGATCCCCGAAGGCGGAGGCATCGAGGACCTCCCTCGATGCACCGAAATCTGGAGCCGGGACAAGCAGAACACCAGCCAGGCACCTTCTAACAATCCGTAGGGAAGGGCGGCATGCATGTCACACAGCTCGTCCCCTGGTCAGGAGGTAGATACGGGTCGGTGCCGTGTGATCGTGTAAGGCTGAAGGCCGCCGAGCGGATCGTCGAGGCCGCGGGCGAGCCGGACGTGACCGAACACCCCTTGGCAAGCTCCCCGTCAGGATGAATGAGAACTATCGTGGCCAGCATGGAAAATCCCCCTCAGCGTAGGGACTCCCAGATGTCGCACCTGCGCGCCTCGGACAGCAATAGGGAGCAGGTCAGCACCATGCTCGGTGAAGCCCTGAGCACCGGTCAGCTGAGCCACGAAGAGTACTCCGAGCGCCTGGACAGGCTCTACCAGGCCAAGACCGTGGGGGAGCTCGAGGTCCTCACCCGCGACCTACAGGTCGACCGGCACCGTCCGGCCGCGAACCCGGTGTCCTACCTGCCGGATGCGAGCTCCAGGCCCGAGAACATCGTCGCCATCTTCGGCGGTGCCGAGCGCAAGGGCCGCTGGCGGGTGCGACGGCGGACCAAAGCGCTGGCCCTCTTCGGCGGCCTGCGGTTTGACCTGACCGGGGCCGAGTTCGAGGCAAAAGAGGTCGAGATCACGATCAACGCGATCTTCGGTGGGGCCGAGATCATCGTGCCCGAGGGGACGGAGGTGCGCTGCCATGGCATCGGCATCTTCGGCGGCTTCGACGTGCACAGCAGCCCGGACGTCGACCCGTCGGCGCCGGTGGTCGTGGTGAGGGGCCTGGCGCTGTTCGGCGGAGTGAGCGGTAAGGCCCGGCGCCGGCGCGAGCGCTGAGCGACGCGCCTGGGGCGCTTCGAAGGCGTCAGGGCGTAACCACGTCCTGGAGCACCGCAATCGTCCGGCACACCTGCCGGCACCGGTGTTCACCATCACTACCGGCTCCGAAGCCTGATCATCGGTGCGACGGCCATCTTCTTGATGGCCGTAGCCGCCTTTTTGATCATCTTCCGCTACGCCTGACCCGCGTCGGCCTCCTGGCAGGGAAACGACCCCGGCACGGCGAAGGGGCCTGAATCAACGATCCTGGTCCCTTTTCCACTTCAGAACATCGAGATCTGATCCGTCATGGGGGCCGACCTGCGGTGATCTCTTGAAAGGCGTTCCGAGCTGGGCTTTTGGCGTTCACTGGTTCTCATCGTTTCGCGCTGCTTCTCGTGCCCATGTGCCCTGGGTGTGCCCTGCCCTCGTAGATCTGGGTGATCTCCGAAACTGATTACGTCCATCTGCGGAAACGACCTGATTACCGTGTTGAGCAGGGACTACGGCTATGACCGTCTCGCATCGCTTCTCACTACTTTCGGCGCTCCCACGGAACAGCGACGGAACACCGCGCCTCATCGACTGGGGCCGCGTATGCCCCGCTCGTGCTGGACAAGATCACCTCGAACTTACTCGGGTACATCGAGCGTTTGCGCGAAGAGGTTTAGGCCTGATCATCTTCTGTCGCCGTCCACCGTCGTCCAGTGGCGGTGTTTGCGCTCACTCAGCAAAACGGCCCATGGTGATCGTCTGATGGTGCGAACTGCCGGGTTGCTGGGTGGATCTCACGATTCCGTTCCACTGTCCGGCGCCATAGTGGCACCGCCGGTCGTGCCGTGACAGCGCTTGTACTTCTTGCCCGATCCGCACGGGCACGGGGCGTTACGGTAGAGATCACCGATGCCGTCGCGGCGGATGACGGGCGTAAGCCGGGCCCGGATATCCGCGGCCGTGCCCTGGGCAGCGCTCAGCAGGTTGTGGAAGGCCTCAGGGAGTTCCCCGGCCAACCGGCGATAGTGGCCGATGGTTTCCTCCGCTGCCGAAAGTCCTGCCGGGAGGTCTGTTTCAGTCTCGCTGCATACCCGTGCATACCTCAATAGGCTCAGCGCGAGGCCGGGCAGGTAGGCCTCCGGTTCCGCCTCGGCCAACCGGCGATAGACCTCCACCGCCTCCCGCACCGGCCTCACCGCTCCCCGTTTGTCCCCCACCCCCGACAAGAGGGTCCCTAGGTTAGCCAGGCTGATAGCGAGGTCGGGCAGGTAGGCCTCCGGTTCCGCCTCGGCCAACCGACGGTGAAGCTCCGCCGCCTCCCGTACCAGCTCCACCGCCCCCCGTTTGTCCCCCACCCCCGACAAGCAACCCCCCAGGTTGGGCAAGCGGGTTGGG
>NZ_JBEXGU010000035.1:0-68858 GCF_040607515.1 Streptosporangium sp. NPDC005286
GAGAGCGCGAACAACAGCTTCCCGCAGTGGGCGCGGATCGACCTCGGCACCGCCACGAGCGTCGACCAGATCGTGCTGTAGGTGGTGGCCTCGGCGCTGCCCTGGACCGAGAGGGTCTGGGTGCGGGTCTGCCAGGCGGCCGGGGCGGGCACCTTCAGCACGATCTGGTCGACGCTCGTGGCGGTGCCGAGGTCGATCCGCGCCCACTGCGGGAAGCTGTTGTTCGCGCTCTCCCAGTAGGTGTTCTGATTGCCGTCGTTGATGGCCGACACCGTGTACTCGGCGGTGGAACTGCTGGCCTGGGTCGCCTTGCCCGGCGACAGGTTGGGTCCGCCCGCGGCGGAGGCCGGCACGACCGACCCCATGACGAGCAGACCGGTGGCGACCGTGCTTGCCAGCATGGCCGCCACCAGCCGTAACGGTCCGTACGGTTTTCTCATTCGCGTTCTTCCATCTCTCGTCGAGCACGACAGGGCCGAGACGTGAAGGCATGCGCCTTCACCGCACACGGATGGGGGGCAGGTGCATGGGCGCAGCGCATTCCTGAAGTTGCGAAGAGCCGCGAGAAAAAGAACTTTTCTTTGCAAGATTCTTGCGTAGTGTTGGCCAAAGGTTACATACGTGCTACGACCGCGTCAACGGGTGAAAAACGGCTTCCCGAACTGGTTTGACACCGGGTGTGAAAGAGATCGGGGCGGCCGTGATGACCTGAACGGTCGAGTCGGCGGCGATGCCGGGCGAGATCCGAAGGCCCGGGACGTCCGGGTCAGTTCGGGTCGTTGTCCTCGGCGAGGACTTCCTCGATCTGGTGGCGCTCCTCGTCGGTGAGCGTGCGCGGCGCGAAGGCCGGTGCGGGCCCGTCCAGCCGGTCGGCCTCCGAGACGGCCATACGGATCAGGTCGGCGATCACCTCACGGGCCGCCGCGGCCTTGGCCCTGCGGTTCTTTCCCCTGCCGCGGATCTCGCCGGAGACGCGCTCCTGTCCCCACAGGTGGATGCGATAGGAGCGCCCATCGCCCAGATCCGAGGTGTCGTAGATGCGGACCGACGGCAGGACGATGCCGTGGTCTCGGCGCAGTTCCTCCCGCTGCTGCGCCAGCTCGTCCAGGATCGTGCCGCCGTTGTCCGGATCGAGCAGCTCGCCCAACGGCGTCGAGACGGCCAGGTGCAGCGGTTCGCTCTCCAGCGTGGCCTGCCGCGCCCGCGCGCGCAGCTCCACCTCCTCGAATCCGAATGCCAGGTCGGCCAGCCCGTTCAGCCCATGGCCCTCGACGTCCCGCGCTCCGGACGCCTGGGCCAGCAGGACGACAGCCTCGTAGGTGCGCCTACGCTGCCCGTAGGCCAGCAGCGGCGCGAGTTCACGCAGGGCGACGGCCGCGGCCTTGTGGTCGGGAACCTGGTACCGCAGCCGGGCCGCGAGCCGTATCGCGTGTGCCTTCTCCTCGTCCGAGATGCCGGACAGGCCGCTGAACAGCTCGTGGGTGGCGGCCTCGTCAGCTGGGCTCCCGGCCTCTGCGAAGCCCGCCGCCGCTCGCTCCAGCTCGTGCCGGGCCTGGCCCGGGGACTCCTCCCGCAGATGCATACGGCCACGCCAAAGGTGCACGGTGGCCAGCTCGCGCGGGGAGATCCGCCCGTACAGCTCCTCCAGCCGGTCCAGCTGCGGTGCCAGCTCGGCCGCCGGCGCCTCGGTGAAGTCCATGATCTGCGCCAGCACCCGCCGGGCCCGCGTCTCGAGCATCTCGTGGTCGGACGACACGAGCAGCGTCAGCGCCCGGCGCGCCCCGGCACTCGCCGCGGTGTGGTCGTCCAGCGCGAGACGCGTCTCAGCCTCGGTGACCAGCCGCGCCGCCCGCTCGTGCGGCGGGACCGCCTCGGCCGCCTCCAACGCGTCGAGGTCGACGGTCAGCCGGCGGGCCTCGGCCTCCCTCCCGGCGACCAGGAGATGCTGCGCCAGCCGGCCCAGCGCGACCCGGATGAGGGTGGGCCAGCCGATCCGCTCGGCCAGCGTCCGCGCCTCCTCCATGACCGCGATCGCCCGCAGCACGTGTTCGCTCTCGGTCTGCACGCCCGCCGCGTTGTGCCGGGCGGCGGCGATGTCGCCGAGCTGACAGAGGGCGTCGAACTCGCCGCGCCCCCAGCCGACCTCCCGGGCGAGCGTCAGGGCCGCGCGCGCCTCGCGCTCCGCCGCGTCGAACGCGCTGTCGCCCAGATACGCCCCGGCCAGCCGGACCCTTATCGCCGAGAGCGGCAGTTCCTCCCCGGGCCCGGTGTAACGTCCGGCCAGCTCGTCCAGCATCCGCTGCGCCGCCCCGAATCGCCCCTCGGCCATCGCGATGAACGCGACCTGGTCGAGCTGGACGATGGTCTGGGCGAGGTCCCCGCCGCGCACCGTCCGGAACAGCTCCAGCGACTCCTCGTACAGCTCGGCCGCCCGGCGCAGATGGGACGGGGCGCCGTACTGAGCCCACCCGCCCGCGATCAGCCGCAGGCAGTCGGCCTGCGTGAACGCGTCACCCGAGGCCCTCGCCAGCCCGAGCGCCTCGGTCAGCAGCGCGAATGTCTTCGGCGGATCGTAGAACTGGCTCCAGAACCCGACCGTGGACAGTACGCGTGCCCGATCGCGCGTGGGGATGCCATCGGCCCCCGCGAGCGCGGCCTCGAACGACTGCCGCGCGGCCTGCGCGTCGCCCTCGTCGGCCTGCGCGTTCCCCAGCAGGGCGAACAGCAGCGGATGCGGGACGACGTCGATGGCCTGGCGGCAGATCTGCTGCGCCTCGGCGTACCGGAACCGGCGGGCCGCCACCGCCGCCCGCGTCGCCGCCGCGCGCACGACGAGCCGGTGACCGCGCCCCGCCGTGGCCAGGCGCTGCACCTCGGCCAGTGCGGGCAGGTCGAGCAGGTCCGGGTCGTTGACCTCGTCGAAGGCGCCCAGGTGCGCGGCGAGCGCGGCGGCACACCGCGCGTGACCGGCGACCGGGTCGGGGTCGGTGAGCACCGGTTCGAAGACGGCCGGGACGCGGTAGTCGGCGCCGCCGGGACGCTCGGCGTACTCCAGCAGGTGCCAGCCCGCCAGACGCTCGGCCCGTTCGACCGCCTCCTGCCGGGCCAGATCCGGGACCGCGGGTGCGGCGATCCAGGACGCCGGGCCCGCGAGCCGTGCCAGCACCTCGGCCGGGACCGGGATCCGGAACGGCGCGACCGCGCGCAGCAGCGCCGCGTCCTGCGGATCACGCCGCCCGATCAGCTCGTCGACGGCCAGCTTGTCGTAGAACTCCTTGCGACGCTGCTGGAAGCGCTGGCGCAGCAGTTCCTCGCCGGTCTCGGGGCTGTCGCGAGCGACGTCGAACAGGAAGGTGAGCAGCCGCGGATTGTCACGTGCCATCTGCCGGGCCAGTTCCACGGCCCGCGCGTCCACCTGGCCCTGCACCGCGAGCCGGTCGATCCGCGCTTGCTGGAAGTGCTCCGGCAGCACGTCCAGGGCCAGGTCGTCGAGCAGTTCGACACCCGGCGACTTCGGCAGATACCGGCTGGTGATCACGATCCGGTGTGGCCCGCGGACCGTCGCCAGCGCGTCGATCAGCGCGGACAGCGCGCGGACGGCCTCCGGCCCCGGCACCGCCTCGGGACCGCCCGCGGTGATGTTCCGCTGCTCGAACTCATCCAGCACGATGATCACCGGACGGAACATCCGGCGCAGCGCACGGACCAGCAGCCCCTTCAGGTCACTACCGGGCGGCGCGGAACCGAGCACACCGCCCAACTCCGGGATCGTTCCCAGCTCCTGAAGCAGGATCTCCCGGGTCAACGGCACGTTGATCGAGACGTAGGTGACCGGGTTGCCACGCCCCTCCTGGGTCGTGGTGATGCGCTCCAGCACGTTGGCCACCAGCGTTGTCTTGCCGACCCCGCCGACCCCGTGCACGACGGCGCCCGGCCGCCGGAACTCGCGCAGCGGGTTGAGCATCCGGTCCAGCCGCTGGATCTCACGCCTGCGGCCGAAGAAGTCCGCCAGCGACACCCGGGCCAGCCCCGACGCGCCGATCTCGCGATGCTCCCGGCCGATCCAGATCTGGTCGAGCGGCATCTGCGCCACCGCGACGGTCAGCGGGCGCGGCATGTCAGTGCCCTGCACGTGCATGCGCAGCATGTGCCAGTGCTCACGGCCCGCCTTGATCAGCTCCTGGTAGCTGCGGGCCAGCGCGATCGCCGGGCTGCGGCCCAGCATGAGCTGCTGGTAGAACGCGGCCGTCGCCTCGCTCGCGGCCCGGTCGTTGACCGGGCGGCCCCAGCCGACCACGATCGGCGCCGAGATGGTGGCCAGTTCCTCGGCCAGCGACGGCGCGGCCCCCAGATCGCCGCCTTCGGCGGTCTGGCAGCCCGACAGGAACACCAGGCCCGGCTCGCTCTGCCACAGGACCTCGTGCAGGTCGGCGGCGAACGCGCGGTGCGTCCGGCCGTCGCGGTCCTCGGTCAGGAACAGGCCGCGCCCGTCGCCGCGCAGCGCGTGCCCCGTCAGGTGGATCACGTCGAAGTGGCCGCGGTCGTAGAAGCCCAGCCGCCGACCCAACTCGCTCAGGCTGCCGGTCGGCTCGTACTCCAGATAGAAGGGGGCGCCGCCGTCGGCCGCCGCGTCCCGGATCATCGCCTCTTCCATCTGGTAGTTCAGGACACCGGGGCCGTCGATCGGTTCGCACGCCATGAACAGCAGCCGGAGCGGATGCCGCGCCTGGTCGCGGGTGCGCGGCTCCACGTCCACGGACCGGATCGGGATCACCGGGTTGGGCCGGGCGATGAGGAAGTCCCGGCCGTCGTGCAGCAGCTCCCACGGTAGGTGACCCAGTCCGGCCGTCACGTCGAGCAGGATCACCACGAGGTCGTTCGGCCGGCGCTTGAGGTACTCCGACAGGTAGAGGTGGTCGGTGTCGAGAAGCTTGTACAGGGAACGGCCGAGTGTCCGCAGCCTGTTCTCCCGTTCCAGGGCGTCTTCGCCCGGATCGTGCAGGTAGTAGCCGGTGTCGGCCTGCCGCAGCGCGTTCTGCAGGTCGAGGTAGGCGAGCCGTTCGCTGAACGGCGCCTCGCCGCCGCCGCGATTGTGGGTCAGCAGGTATCCCAGGTCGGGGCGCTGCCCGGCATGTTTCAGGGCGATCTTCAGCGTCCACGGCATGGTGGTGTCAGTCGGTCGTGCCCGGGCCGGGTGCGGACCCGGAATCGGCCTCCGGGTCCGGTCCGGGATCTGAGTCCCGGCCCGATTCCTGTTCTGCTTCCCGTTCTGATGCCAGAAGATAATCGAATTCGTCCGGGGACAGGTCATCCAGTACGCGGCGGGAACCCAACCGGTCGAACACGACGATGACGCGCGGCGGCGGCTCGGATTCGTCGCGCCGGCGGATGCGCTCCACCCACCCGTACACGGTGTCGGCGAGCGCGACGACCGTCCCGGCGAGCGTCACGACCGCGGTGATGACCTCCAGAGGCCCTTTGTGGCCCGGCGGAAGCCCGCTGAGCTGGGCCTGCGCGCCGATCTCCGCGGCCAGGTCGGCGGCGTCCCGCGCGGCCGTGCGGCCCTCGACCACGATCCGCACCGGCATGATGCCTCCTCATCCCCGAGCAAGCGAAAATGGCCCATGTCATTTTTAGCCGATAGAAGTGGAGATGAGGGCCTTTCCTGGCGAGGCGCAGAAAGGAGGCGCATTTTCCTGGCATCCACCGCCGTTCTCGCCCGGTGAACAGCCCCGGCAGGTGGTGGCCTGTCGGCCAGGGGGCGAAAGTGGCGGTCCGGAAGGTGCGGCGGCACTATACACCAAACCAAGCGCTTGCTACTCTCCGCGCATGCTCTCCACGATTGTCTGGGGCACCGGCAACGTCGGCCGCGCGGCCATCCGAGCCGTCGAGGCCCATCCGGCGCTGAAACTCGCGGCAGTGCTCGTCCACAACCCCGACAAGGTCGGCCGCGACGCGGGCGACCTCGGCGACCTCGGCCACGAGCTGGGGATCGCCGCCACCGACGACATCGACGCGGTGCTGGCCACCCGTCCGCACGCCGTGGTGTACGCGGCGTCCGGCGACATCCGCCCCGACGAGGCCCTCGCCGACATCATCAGGGCGATCCGGGCCGGAGCCGTGGTCGTCACCCCCTCGCTGTACGCGCTCTACGACCAGCGGGGCGCCCCGCCGGAACTGCGCGAACCGGTGCTGGCCGCCATCGCGGACGGCGGCGGCTCGCTCTTCGTCTCCGGTGTCGACCCCGGCTGGGGCAACGACGTACTGCCCCTGCTGATCAGCGGGCTCGGCACCGTCGTGGACGTGATCCGCTGCCAGGAGATCTTCGACTACTCCACCTACGACCAACCCGACTCGGTCCGCTACCTGGTCGGCATGGGCCAGCCGATGGACTACGAACCGCCGATGACCGCGCCGACGGTCCCGACCATGGTCTGGGGCGGGCAGGTACGGCTGATGGCCAGGGCGCTGGGTGTCGAACTCGACGAGATCCGCGAGACCCTGGACCGGCGCGCGCTCGACGCCACGGTGAGCACCAAGACGATGGGCGAGTTCGAGGCCGGCACCCAGGGCGCGGTCCGGTTCGAGGTGCAGGGCATCGTCGAGGGCGAACCCCGCATCGTCATCGAGCACGTCACCCGCATCCACGCCTCCTGTGCCCCGGACTGGCCGATGCCGCCCGACGGCGTCGGTGCCCACCGGGTCATCATCGAGGGCCGCCCGCGCATCGAGGTCACGGTCGAGGCCACCGACGAGGGCGGCAACCGGTCGGCGGGCGGGAACGCCACCGCGGTCGGCCGCCTGGTGAGCGCCATCGACTGGCTGGTGGACGCGGAACCCGGACTCTACGACGCGCTCGACGTCCCGCTGCGCCCGGCGGTCGGCAAACTCGTAAGGAGAGAACCATGAATATCGACATTCCCGAGGGCAAGGACGCGATCGGCTACGTGTGGGGTGAGATGGTCCCCGGCATCGGGGTCGCCGCCTCGAAGTTCTCGATGGCGGTGTACGCCCACACGACCCTCGGACTCCGCGAGTTCGAGGCCGCCCGGCTGCGGATCGCGCAGATCAACGGGTGCGTCTTCTGCCTCGACTGGCGGACCGAACGGGACGGGCGGAAGGTCGAGGAGGAGTTCGCCGACGCGGTGACCGAGTGGCGTACCACCGACGCCTTCGACGACCGCACCCGGCTGGCCGCCGAGTACGCCGAACGGTACGCCCTGGACCATCACGGCCTCGACGACGAGTTCTGGACCCGGATGACCGCGCACTACAGCCAGCTGGAGATCGTGGAGCTGAGCATGAGCATCGGCTCCTGGCTGGCGTTCGGCCGGCTCAACCACGTGCTGGGCCTGGACACCGTGTGCATGCTGCCCAGCGGCCGGTCACCCTCGATCTGACACAAGTTACTTCCTGGTACGTGGTGGCTTAACATCCGAGAAACATGTAGAACTTGTTCTAATACGTCAAGAGTGAGGAAAATCACATGAGTGACAAAGCCTCGCGTAGGACAGGTTCCGAAGGCATATCACGCCGTGGATTCATCGCTGGAACCAGTTCTATCTTGGGAGTCGCGGCCCTCGCGACTCCCGCCACCGCAGCCCAGGCAAAAGCCGCACGCGTAGCCGCTCCGATCGCCTCCGGGGCCCATGTCCCGGCCCTGGTGATCGGCACCGGCTACGGCGGCTCCGTCGCCGCCCTGCGCCTCGCCCAGGCGGGCGTCGACGTGCACATGATCGAGATGGGCATGGCCTGGGACACCCCGGGCTCCGACGGAAAGATCTTCTGCAACACGACCTCGCCGGACCAGCGCTCCTACTGGCTCCGCACCAGGACCAAGGCACCTCTCAACTTCTTCCTCGGCTTCCCGATCGACCGGGACATCTCTCGCTACACCGGCATCCTGGATGCCGAGGAGTTCGGCGGCATCACCGTCTACCAGGGCCGCGGCGTCGGCGGCGGCTCGCTGGTCAACGGCGGTATGGCGGTCACTCCCAAGCGGGAGAACTTCGCCGCGATCCTGCCGTCGGTGAACGCCGACGAGATGTACAACACCTACTACCCGCGCGCCAACGCCGGGCTCGGGGTCGGCAGCATCGACCCGGCCTGGTTCGACTCCACCGCCTGCTACCAGTACGCCCGGGTCGGCCGCAAGCACGCCCAGCGCTCCGGCTTCCCGTTCGTCTTCGTGCCCGACGTGTACGACTGGGACTACATGAAGCAGGAGGCGGCCGGAACCGTCACCAAGTCGGCGCTGGCCGGCGAGATCCTCTACGGCAACAACCACGGCAAGAAGTCACTGCAGAAGACCTACATCGCCCAGGCCAAGGCCACCGGCAGGGTCACCGTCTCGGCGCTGCACCAGGTCACCTCGGTCACCCCGGCGGCCGGTGGCGGCTACACGGTCGTCATCGACCAGCTCAACACCACCGGTGGTGTCACGACCACCAAGACCGTGACCGCGGACCGGGTGTTCTTCGCCGCCGGCAGCGTCGGCACCAGCAAGCTGCTGGTCAAGCTGAAGGCCACCGGCGCGCTGCCCAACCTGAACAACGAGATCGGCAAGGGCTGGGGCGACAACGGCAACGTCATGTGCGGCCGGGCCAACCACCTGTGGGACCCGACCGGCAGTCTCCAGTCGACCATCCCCTGCTCCGGCATCGACAACTGGGACGCCGGCGGCGCGTTCGCCGAGGTCGCCCCGCTGCCCACCGGGATCGAGACCTTCGCCTCGCTGTACCTGTCGATCACCAAGAACCCGAACCGGGCCCAGTTCTCCTGGAACGCTGCCACGGGCAAGGTCGACCTGAACTGGCAGCTCGCCTGGAAGCAGCCGTCGATCGACATGGCCAAGACCATCTTCGACAAGATCAACTCCAAGGAGGGGACGATCTACCGGACCGACCTCTTCGGCGTCTACAAGATCTGGAACGACACCCTCACCTACCACCCCCTCGGCGGCGCCGTCCTGAACAAGGCCACCGACAACTACGGCCGCCTCACCGCCTACCCGGGCCTGTACGTCATCGACGGCTCATTGATCCCGGGCAACACCAGCGTCAACCCGTTCGTCACCATCACGGCCCTGGCCGAACGGAACATCGAAAAGATCATCGCTACCGACCTGTAGCGACGACCCGATGATGTCGTCGGCCACGGGCGCGTGTGGCCGACCCTTCCCCGCGGGACGCGCATGGCCGTCCTCCTGCTTCCGGGGAATTCGCCTCGCTGCCCGGCCCGTTTCGGCCCGCACCCAGGCGTCCGTACGATCCTCGTTGTCTCCGGGATCTCCGTCGCTTGAATGGCGTCAATGACGACATGGTCAGCTGAGTGGTCGTGCCCCGGTCGACCCGGATCGTTCGCAGCCCGGCCGTCTGGCCGCCGCCGATATCGGCTATGAGGTCGTCTCCGAATGATTGCCAACGATCGTGGCTCCGGACGCGCACAGCGCTCCAAGACCATGGGACCTGGTGTACGGAAATGCCTTCGACTCATCGCTGCCGCTCGGTAGGGACCGTCCAGTCTCGGATGACCACATCGAGTTCGGCGGAGCCGCGTCGGTCCTGCTCGGAACCCGCTTCACCGGCTGGGGGAGCAGGGGCTCCATCAAGGCTCCGCCCGCGAACAAGGTGACCACCAAGCTTGAGGACAAGGACGGCCTGCCCTAGCGGCCATCGGGCCCGGTGGCGGCGCCATGCGATGAGGACCTCCCGGGGCGGTGACTCCCGCGTCGGGGGTTCCCCGCGGAGCACCTTGACGGCCGGCCCCCTTCGTAAGAACGCCGGTGAGCACCCCCGGGTCAGGGGCCGGTGAGGCGGCGGTCGCCGTCGGTGGTGACCACGTAGACCTGCCAGTTGTAGTACGCGTAGTAGTTCCTGATGTCCCGCTTGATCTGGCGGGCGTGCAGCTGCACCGCGTCGACGTACGCCCAGGAGTGGTTGTAGGCGTACAGCGCTCGCCGGTAGTCGCGCGGTGCTCCCGAGGCACGCAGGTAGTTGGCCGCGGCGAGCAGGGCGTCGCGGGTGTCCTGGATGTCGCCGCCCATCCCGTAGGCGGCCCAGGTGCCCGGCATGAACTGCATGGGTCCCTTGGCACCGGTGTGGCTCGGTGAGCGTACCCGGCCGAACTTGGTCTCGACGAACATCACCGCCGCCAGGATCTCCCAGTCGACGCCGAACCGGCGCTCGGCGTGCTTGAAGTGGCCGAGCAGGACATCGGCGGGCTTGGCCGGCTGGACGCGGAACTTCGCCGACCCGCTGATGGGGTGGACGAGGGAGAGCAGGTTCCGGATGGCCGTCACGTTGTCCTTCGCCTGCGCGGCCAGGGACTTCGACAGCCTGGCGTAGGTGCGGGAGGCGACCTCCGGGTTGCGGGCGAGATAGCGGTAGACGCGCTGCTGCTGCAGGGCCAGCAGCACCACCGGCTCGGGGGGCTGCCCCTTGCCGGGGTCCCCGTCGCGGATCCAGTCGTCGGTGGCGCGCCGAAGCTCCGCGACGGTGCCGGTCAGGGAACGGGCCAGTTTCGCGGGGTCCTTGGGGATCGCCGCCTTCGGATCGGGCAGGGCGGGTTGCGACACCGCCGACTGCTCCGGAGCCGGCTGTGCCGCTGTCCGACCTGGAGCCGTCTCGCTCGGAGCTGTCCGGCTCGGCGCGTTCGACGAGGCGGCACCAGACGAGGTGGCACCAGACGAGGCGGCGCAGCCCGAGGTCGCCACGGCCAGGCTGACGAGCGCCGCGGCCATCGGTCTCCACCGGCCTGTGCGCAGGGCCGGCGGTACGGGCATCGCCCGCCCGCTCGGTCGGTGGCTGTGAATCCCCGCGCGCTGATCACTCATCGGTCTCAACGTACCCGAGCGACGACCTTTCAGGGGCGACCGCCGGAACCAGAGCTACCAGAACACCCAGGGGCTTTCGCTGCCCCCGCCGAAGGCGGAGGTGCCGCTCCTGCGCCAGCGTTGCCGGACGTCGAGTTTCGCACCCACGCGCTGAGCGGTGACGGTGAACGGGCCGCAGGTGGCGACCGCGCCGTCGCCGGCCGGTGACAGACCGGTGCAGATCATGGGCGGTGACACGTTGGTATCGGCGTCGGTGTTGTACAGCTGGACATGTATGTCCGAGCGCACATCGGCGGCGCCCCGGATACGGCCGAGGAGATGGAAGACGTCGCCGACCAGGGCGATGCAGGGTGACATCTGTGTGCCGGTGCCATCTCCGGCGGAGAGCCACGACCTGCACCGCCACTGGGGTTTCGGCTGTTCGGAAGCGGGGGTGTCGGCCGGTCCTTCGGCTTCCGGTGCGACCTCCGTCTTCGGCCGTGCGGGTTTCGGCAACGGCCTGGCGGTGACCTCGTCCTTCTTGGCGGGCTCAGTGGCGGTGGTCGGCGGGGTGCTGGGCACCGTCTTGGGCTCGGGTAGAGGGGACTCTTCCGAGGCGGGGGCGTCGGTTTGCGGGATCGGTGGTGTGTTCCGGGCCGTCATGGGGGGAGCCAGGGCGGCCGCGGTCGTGGAACGCTCTGCCGGCGCGGTGAGACCGGCCTCGCCGGCGGAGTTCACGACCAGGGCCACGGCGGCTGAGGCGGTCAGCGCGGTCGTGACCGCCGCCGCGCCGATCAGGCGCCGCCTGAGCCGTGATCGTGACTCGGGACGGGGACGAGGCGAGGTGGCGGCCATATCGGGGGCCATATCGGGGGCCAGGGGTTCGCGGGTGATCGCGGGGTCGGCCGTCCGGCTGATCGGGGGAAGCGCGGGTAAGCCGGCCAGGGCCGGCACCAGGGCGTGTGCGGTCGCGGCCACGTGATCGATGGAGGGCCGCTGCGCCGGGTCTTTCGCGACACAGGCGGTGATCATCGACCAGACGGCATCGGGCATCCCGGCCAGCCTGCGTGGGGCCGAGATCGCGTGCTGGCGCAACACGGCCATCGGATGGTCGCCGACGAAGGGCGGACGTCCGGCCAGCAGCTCGTACAGCACCAGGCCTGTCGCGTAGACGTCCACGGCAGGGGTGGCAGGTTGCCCATCGGCGACTTCGGGCGCCAGGTAGGAAGGGGTACCGAGGATCAAGCTGGTCTGGGTCAGACCGGGGCCGTGCGCGAGACGCGCCACGCCGAAGTCGGTCAGCCGTGCCTGTCCGGCGGCATCGATCAGGACGTTCTCCGGTTTGACGTCACGGTGAACCACGCCGTGGGCGTGGGCGTGCGTCAGTGCGTCGGCGATCTGGCCGATCAGGCGTACGGCCTCGGCGGGAGGTAATGAGCCACGCTCACGCAGCAGCGCCCGTAGATCCTTGCCGTCGACGAGATCCATCACCAGGGCGAGCTGGTCGCCCCCCATTACAAAGTCGCGCATCGTGACAATGTGGGAATGGTGCAGCGCGCGCAGCACATTGCGCTCCTGCACGAACCGCAGCACCAAACCGTCGTCGGAGCTGAGGTTCTTGTGGAGAGCCTTCACCGCCACCGGCTCGCCGGTGGCCACCGAGCGGGCTCTCCACACCGTGCCCATTCCTCCGGTGCCGATCTCTCCCAGCAGCTCGTACCGGCCGGCGAGTAGCGCCTCAAGACCGTCAGCCGTCACGCGTGCCCCCTTCGCCGCACCGGGCGAGCTATCAAATTAACGAATCCCTCGAAATAAAAGAAATGGCGATCTATTGCTGGATTCTCCCGTGGGATCAGCTCATCGGGCCGACCGATCCACTCAAGGTGAACGGCGGCCCAGGTGACGCACTCTGCCGAGTAAGGATCATAGAGCGCGACGGTGCGTAAACGAATACGGAGTTTCGCCTCTTGACCGGATACCCGAGAGCGCAAGGGGTCGAGGGTGAGGCCGCCGAGCTCCGCAGCGAAGCCGACGTTGCCGTCATTGCGGCAATATGTCCGGGAGGTCTTGCCCGCCCATGGGAGTGCTTGAGAGTCGCACGCGGTGGATAATCCTTTGCACGCCGAACCGCTGCCCGCCTAGGCTCGCCGGGGTGCGACGTACCATCATCGTCGGTGACATCCACGGCTGCTTCGACGAACTGCTCGAACTGCTGGAGAAAGTCGACCTCCGCCCGGACGACCTGCTGGTCAGCGTCGGCGATCTGGTCGACCGCGGCCCGGCGCCCGGTGAGGTGGTCAGGCTTTTCCGCGAGCGTCCGAACTCGGTCGTGGTCATGGGCAACCACGAGAGGAAGCACGTGCGCGGGATCTTCTCCTACGCGCAGGAGATCACGCGCTTGCAGCTGGGCGACCGCTACGCCGAGACGGTCCACTGGATGCGGACGCTGCCGTACTACTTCGAGAACGAGCATGTCCGGGTCGTCCACGCCGCGATGCTGCCCGGAATTCCGCCGGCCGACCAGAAAGAGGAAATCCTCTGCGGCTCGACCAGCGGCCAACGAGAGCTCACCGCGCTGTTCCCGGACGGCCACTGGCACGACCACTACACCGACGTCAAGCCGGTCGTATTCGGCCATCATGTGACCGGGCGTGAGCCGATGATCCGCGACGGCAGGATCTTCGGCCTGGACACCGGTGCCTGTCACGGCTGGAACCTGACCGCGCTGTGCGTGCCGGGATTCACGGTCCACTCGGTGGAGGCGCACGCGGATCACTGGTCGATCGCCAAGCGCCAGTGGCAGTTGCCCGTCCTGAAGACCAAGCCCTGGCATGACTTCACCTGGTCAGAGCTGGCTGAGGCGATCGTGCGATTCTCCTCGACGCCCGACGCCGCCGCGCGCGGCTGGCTGGAGACGGTCGAGAAGTGGGCCGCGGATCTGCGGTCGTTGTTTCCCGCCCTGGTGGCCGCGGCGCATCGCGTCGCCGACGGGCTCACCACGAACGAGCTGCGACGGCATCCCGCCGCGCAGTACCTGTTCCAGGCCCGTAACGGCCGGCTCGACCAGGCCGGCCTGGCCAGGCGGTGCTCGACCCCTCGCAGAACGATCGACATGGCGGCCGCGCTGGGGCTGGCCGTGCCCGAACCGCCCATCGGCCTGAAGGGGCCCTGACCACCTGCCCCAGGCCCCGGCCCGCACTCGCGGGCCGGGGCCTTTCGCGTGTTTCGGGGGCTTGACAGCGACGTTTCGGGCGGTCATATTTTCACCACTAACTTTACCTCTATAGAAAGTCCCTCATGGCAGGCACTGACCGCGGCGACCTCACCAGGACGGCGATCCTCGCCCTCCTCGGCACGGTCGGCCCGCTTAGCCGTACCGAGATAGCTCGGGAGCTCGACCTCAGCCCGGCGAGCGTCACGCAGCTGACGCGCGAGCTCATGGGCCACGGCATGCTGGAGGAACTCGACCTCAAGCCGTCGCGCGGCGGCCGGCCCGCCCAGCGGCTCGGCCTGGTGGGCAGCGCGGGCAGGGCGCTTGGCGTGAAGGTGACGGCCGACCACCTGGTGCTGGTGGACGTCAGGCTCGACGGTGAGGTGCTCGGCTCCTGGGAGCGTCCGTTCGACCCCGCCTCGCTCGACGCGCTCGGCGACCTGGCCGACGCGGTCGAGTCGGTGATGTCGGCGGCTCCGGCGGCCGGGCAGGCACCGCCCCTGCTGGGCATCGGTGTGGGCGTCCCGGGGAGCGTGGACGACCAGGCGGTGGGCACGGTCAACGCGCCCACCCTGGGTTGGCAGGCCATGCCGGTCGGCGAGCGGCTGCGCCGCCGCCTCAACCTGCCGGTGCTGGTCGAGAACGACGTGAACGCGCTGGCCGCGGCCGAGCGGCTGTACGGCAGGGGCCGGACGCACCGCGACTTCCTGGTGCTGACGATCGGCCGGGGCGTCGGCGCGGCGATCGTGGCCGACGGCCGGGTGTACCGGGGTGCCAGGGGCGGGGCCGGCGAGTTCGGTCACCTCCCCGTCGATCCCTCGGGGCCGGTGTGCGGGTGCGGCGCCCGGGGGTGCCTCGAAGCCTTCGTCGGCTCCGCGGGGCTCCTCGCGGCGGCCCGCGCCAAGCGCGACGGCGGCCGGCAGGACGAGACGGACCCCCTCGGTGCCGTGGCCGCTCTGGGGCGGGCCGCGGCGGGCGGGGACCGGGCGGCACTGGCCGTGTTCGCCGAGGCCGGGGCGATCCTCGGCCGGGCCACCGCCGGGCTGATCAACGTGGTGGACCCCGAGGTCGTCGTCCTGCTCGGCGAGGGGACGGCCGACTGGCCGCTCTGGCAGGCCGGGTTCGACCGGGCCGTGCGGGCGCAGCTGTATCCCGGGCGGCGCGACATCTCGATCGAGGTGGAGAGCTGGGACGACACCAGCTGGGCCCAGGGCGCCGCCGCGCTGGTGCTGGCCACGCCGTTCGACGCCGCCGGAGCCGCCGGGGAACAGGGCCGCCTGGTCAGGGCCCGCCTCATCGAGGGCGGCCTGGTGAGCGCCCGCCGTACGAGTAAGGGAGCGATCGCATGACCCTCATCGCGGCCCGGCCGGAGGCCGGGCCCGCGCACGTGCGGCGGGCGCCGAGACGGCGGCTGCGGTACGCGGCCACCGTGGCGGTGTTCCTGCTGCCCAGCCTCGTCCCGCTGCTCCTTTACACGCTGATCCCGATGATCTGGTCGTTCTGGACGAGCCTCCACGAATGGGACCTCATCACCGAGATGCGCTGGGTGGGCCTCGGCAACTACGCCGAGCTGATCGGGGACCCCCAGACCAGGGCGGCCTTCCTGCACACCCTGTACTTCATCGCCGGCTACCTGCCGCTGGTGTACCTGGGCGGGCTCGGGCTGGCCGTGCTGCTGAACCGGGCGATGGCCGGGCGGAGCCTGCTGCGCGGCGTGTACTTCCTGCCGGTCATCACCAGCTGGGTCGTCGTCGCGCTGATGTGGAAGTGGCTGCTCAACCCCGCCAGCGGGATCGTGAACTGGGCACTGGGCCTTTTCGGGATCAGCGGGCCCGGCTGGTGGACCGATCCAGGCTGGGCGATGCCGTCGGTCATCCTCGCCTCGGCCTGGAAGGACCTCGGCTTCGTGATGATCATCCTGCTGGCGGGCCTGCAGGCGATCCCGAAGGAGTACCAGGAGGCCGCCATGGTCGACGGCGCCACCGCGTTGCGCCGGTTCCGGCACATCACGCTGCCGCTGCTCTCCCCCTCGACGTTCTTCGTCATCGTGATCTCGCTGATCAACGGCTTCCAGGTGTTCGACCAGGTGAAGATCATGACGGGTGGCGGGCCGGCCGGCGCGACGCAGGTCGTCGTGTCGCAGATCTACGACCTCACCTTCCGGTACGGCAGGGCGGGCGCGGCCTCGGCGCTGTCGTGGCTGCTGTTCGCCGTCGTGCTGCTGGTGACCATCGTCCAGATCCGGGGCCAGAAGCGGTGGGTGACCTATGGGTAAGGCGATCCGCTACCTGCTGGTGTGGCTGGGCGCGCTGGTGATGCTGTTCCCGTTCGCGTGGGCCGTGATCACCTCGATCACGCCGAGCGACGCGGTGCTGGCCGTGCCGCCCGACTTCACCCCCGACAACGCGAGCCTGGACGCGTACGGCAAGCTCCTGGAGACCCTGCCGTTCTGGCGGATCGTGGCCAACAGCGCCTGGATCGGGGCCGCCTCGACCGCGTTGCAACTCGTCACCAGCGCGATGGCGGCCTACGCGTTCGCCAGGCTGCCGTTCCCCGGCAGGGGCGCGCTGTTCGCGGTCTACCTGGCGACGCTGATGATGCCGCTGCCGGTGCTGGTCGTGCCCCTGTTCATCGAGATGCGCACGTTCAACCTGGTCGACACCTACTTCGCGCTGCTCGCGCCGACCATCGCCTCGGCGTTCGGGGTGTTCCTGCTCCGGCAGGCGATCAACCAGGTGCCGAAGGAGTTCGACGAGGCGGCCGTGCTGGACGGCGCCGGGCATTTCCGGATTTTTGTGTATGTCGTGCTGCCGCTGATCAGGCCCGCCCTGGCGACCTTCGCCATCTTCGGGTTCATGGCCAGTTGGAACAGCTACCTCTGGCCACTGATCATCATCAAGTCGCCCGAGTTCATGACGCTCCCGCTGGGGCTGGCCACGCTGCACGGCCAGTTCACCACCGAGTGGGACGTGGTGATGGCCGGTTCGGTGATCAGCGTCGTCCCCATTCTCATCCTGTACGTCTTCGCGCAGAAGCACGTCATCGCCAGCGTCGCTCAGTCCGGGCTCAAGTAAAGGAATCCCCCCATGCACACCAGGAAGTTCCAGATGGCCGCCGTGCTGACGGCCGCGTTGCTCGCCTCCGGATGCTCGCAGGGCTCGGCGACGAGGACCTCGTCGGGTGAGGACGGCAAGACGACGCTGCGCTACTTCACCTTCTCGGCGGCGCCGGACCACGTGAAGGACCTCGACAAGATCGTCGCCGCGTTCGAGCGGGAGAACCCGAAGATCGACGTGGTCGTGGAGACCGCGCCCTACGACGAGTACTTCACCAAGCTCCAGACCAGCATCGCGGGCGGCACCGCGCCCGACACCTTCGAGCTCAACTACGAGAACTTCGTCACCTACGCCAGCGCCGGTTCGCTGCTCGACCTCGGCTCGGTCGCGGGCGACGGCGACCCGTCGGTGTACGCGCAGGAGTCGCTGAACGCCTTCAAGCGCGACGGCAAGCAGTACGCGCTGCCCGCCTCCTTCTCCACGGTCGTGCTCTTCTACAACAAGGACCTGTTCGAGAAGGCCGGGGTGGACGTCCCGACCGCGGACTGGACCTGGGCCGAGGAGCAGGCCGCGGCGGCGAAGCTGACCGACAAGAAGAAGGGCGTGTTCGGCGACTTCCAGCCGGTGCAGTTCTTCGAGTTCTACAAGACGCTCAAGCAGGCGGGCGGCGAGTTCCTGACGGCCGACGGCAAGAAGTCGGCCTTCAACAGCCCGCAGGGCGTCAAGGCGGCGCAGTGGCTGGTGTCCAAGGTGGGCAAGACCATGCCGACCGAGGCCGAGATCGGCGGCACCGCCGACTACGACACCAACCTCTTCAAGTCCGGCAAGCTCGCGATGTGGCACAACGGCATCTGGCAGTTCGCCGGGCTGAAGGACGTGCCGTTCGAGTGGGACGTGGTCGTCGAGCCCGGTGACGCCACCCGGGCCAGCGCGGTCTTCCACAACGCCGTCGCCGCGTCCTCCACCACCAAGCACGGCAAGGAGGCCTGGGCCTGGGCCCGCTTCCTGTCATCCTCGGGCACCGCGGCCACCACCCGCATCGAGTCGTCGTGGGAGCTGCCGCCCGTCTCCGACCAGGCGGTGCTGTCGGGCTACCTCAAGGACCCGAAGCCGGCCAACCGCCAGGCCGTGTTCGACGCGCTCAAGTCGATCGCGCTGCCGCCGGTCATCAAGCGCCAGCAGGAGATGCAGGACGCCGTGACCAAGGAACTGAGCGAGGCCGCGGCCGGCCGCAAGCCGGTGCCCGACGCGCTCAAGGCCGCCGCCGCAGCGGTCGACGCCCTGCTCGGCTAGTTTCCCTACTTCCAGGAGATACGTTCTCGTGACCCTCGTGTCGCACAGCCTCGACGTGATCAAGAGGTTCCAGTCCCACACCGGCGCGTACCCGGCGTCGCCCACCTTCTCCGCCTATCGCGGCTACTCGTGGCTGCGTGACGGCGCGTTCATCGCCGAGGGGGTGAGCCGGCACGGCGACGTGGCCGGGGCGGACGCCTTCCACGCCTGGAGTGCCGGAGTGCTCGGCGACCGCGCCGGCCAGGTCGACGCGCTCGTCGCCCGCGCGGCCCGCGGCGAGCGCGTCTCGCCGGCGGAGATGCTGCCCACCAGGTTCACCCTGGACGGCGTCGACGGCGATGACGAATGGTGGGACTTCCAGCTCGACGGTTACGGCGCCTGGCTGTGGGCGCTGCGCGAGCACTCCCGCCGGCACGGCAGGGCGGTTCCCGGTGTCGAGAAGGGCGTCAGGACCGCGGTCAGGTACCTGACGGCGTTCTGGCAGCTGCCCTGCTACGACTGGTGGGAGGAGCACGTCGAGCAGCGGCACGTGGCGACGCTCGGTTCAGTCCACGCCGGCCTGCGGGCGGCCCTGGCCCTCGGTGTCCTCAGCGGCCCCGAGGCGGAGGCCGCCGCCGAGGCCGTGGCGGGCATCGCCGCGCTGGTCGCGGCCGAAGGCGTCGTCGAGGGCCACCTGACGAAGTGGCTGGGCACCGACGCGGTGGACGCGAGCCTGCTGGCCTGCGTCGAGCCGTTCGGGCTCTACCCGGCCGATCACCCGGTGGGCGCCGCGACGGTGGCCGAGGTGGAGCGGCAACTGGCCAGGGACGGCGGCGTGTTCCGGTACCTCGCCGACACCTTCTACGGCGGCGGCCGGTGGGTGCTGCTCGCCGGGTTCCTCGGCTGGAACCACGCGCGGGCGGGCCGGACGGCCGAGGCCACCCGGTACCTCGACTGGATGGCGGCCCAGGCGACCTCCGAGGGCGATCTGCCCGAGCAGGTGTCGGACGTGCTGCTGGCTCCCGAACGACATGACGAGTGGGTGGCTCGGTGGGGCACGGTCGCCACGCCCCTGCTGTGGTCGCACGGGATGTACCTGATTCTCGCCGACGAGCTGGGGGTGCGGGCATGATCCGGCATCGTCCGTACGGGTCCGGGCATCCGTACGCCACGACCGAGGACCAGCGCGTGCCGGCTCTGCCGCTCGACGGCGAGACGGTGGAGCTGCGGGTGCGCGCGTCGGCGAAGGTGACGGCGGTGGTCTGCGAGTGGCTGGTGGACCACACCACTCGGGTCGAGCTCCCGCTCAGCCGCGCGGACGGCTCGACCGCGCGACCGGGCGTTCCCTCCGCCGCCCCGGCCCCGAGCGGCGGGGGCACGGCCGTCGACGGAGGGCATCTGGCCGCCGCGCAGGCCCGGGCCGCGCGAGCGGCGTCCGGGTCGTGGGTGGTGACGACACCCGTGCTGCGCAGCGGGCATCACTACTCCTACCGGTTCGTGGCGGCGCTGGACGGCGGAGGAAGCCGGCGCGGCAAGTGGTTCGAGGTGACGGCGGCGACCTGGTCGGAGACCGGCGGGGTGCTCCACGTGCGCGGAAGCGACCGGGTCGTACCCGGCAGCGTCCGATGGCTGGGCGACGGCGAAGACGTGCGGCGGGTCCGGTTCGAGCTGGCCCTGGCCGAGGGCGAGCACGTGGTGGGCTTCGGCGAGCGCTTCGACGCCGTGGACCAGCGCGGACGCGAGCTCGACGCGGTGGTGTTCGAGCAGTACAAGACGCAGGGCGCGCACGGCCGCACGTACCTGCCGATGCCGTTCGCCCTGGTGGTGGGCGGCGAGGAGAGCTGGGGGCTGCACGTCGAGACATCCCGGCGCACCTGGTACGACGTGGGCGCGAGCACGCCCGGCCGGCTCCGGGTCGAGGCCGAGGTCGGGCCCGACGCCGAGCCGGCCCTGCGCGTCTACGACAGCGCGTCCCTGGCGACGGCTTCCGGTCCGACCCCCGACGGCGCGCCCCGGGTGACCCCCGGTGACGTGCTGCACGCCTTCCTCGACGATGTCGGGCGGCCCAGCGAGCTGCCCTCCTGGGTGTTCCGGCTCTGGGCCAGCGGCAACGAGTGGAACACCCAGCAGCGCGTGCTGGCCGAGCTGGACCGGCACCGCGAGCACGGCATCCCCGTCGGCGCCGTGGTGATCGAGGCGTGGAGCGACGAGAGCACGTTCACCGCGTTCAGGGGTGCCGAGTACGAGCCGTCGGAGGAACCGCACCGGCTCGCCGACTACACCTTCCCGGCCGACGGGCCGTGGCCGGACCCCAAGGGCATGGTGGACGAGCTCCACGAACGTGACGTCAAGGTGCTGCTCTGGCAGATCCCGCTGCAGAAGACGCGCCCGCACCCGAGGCACCAGGCCGCCGTCGACGCCAGGCAGCTGGTCGAGCGCGGGTACGGCGTGCGGGAGGCCGACGGCAGGCCGTACCGCAACCGCGGCTGGTGGTTCCCGCTCGCGCTGATGCCCGACCTGTCGTCGCAGGAGGTGCGCGACTGGTGGACGGCCAAGCGCGCCTACCTGGTCGAGGAGGTCGGGATCGACGGTTTCAAGACCGACGGCGGCGAGCACGCCTGGGGGCACGACCTGCGCTACGCCGACGGGCGGCGCGGCGCGGACGGCAACGGCCTGTTCCCCGTGCACTACGCCCGTGCCTTCGGCGATCTGCTGCGCCGGCACGGCAGGGCTCCGGTGACGTTCAGCCGGGCCGGGTTCGCCGGGTCGCAGCCCCACGGCGCGTTCTGGGCGGGGGACGAGGACTCCACCTGGGAGGCCTTCCGCTCCTCGATCAGGGCCGGGATCACCGCGTCCGCCTGCGGGATCGTCTACTGGGGGTGGGACCTGGCCGGCTTCTCCGGTGAGGTGCCGAGCGCGGAGCTCTACCTCAGGGCGGCCGGGGCGGCGGCGTTCATGCCGATCATGCAGTATCACTCGGAGTTCAACCACCACCGCACGCCCAGCAGGGACCGCACGCCGTGGAACATCGCCGCCCAGACCGGCGACGAGCGGGTCGTGCCGGTGTTCAGGCGGCTGGTCGAGATCCGCGAGAGGCTCGTGCCGTACCTCGCCGAGCAGGCTCGCGAGGCGGTCGGCGGGGCCGCGCCGCTAATGCGCGGGCTCTTCTTCGACCACTCCCGCGACCCGCGGGTGTGGGACTTCCCGCTGCAGTACAAGCTCGGGGACGCGCTGCTCGTCGCCCCGGTCACCGCACCGGATATTTCGGAAATATCGGTGTACCTCCCTGAGGGGGAGTGGGTCGACGTCTGGACCGGCACGGTCCTCGGCGGCTCGCGGGAGGTGACGCTGCCCGCCCCCGTCGACCGGCCTCCCGTGCTCTGCGCGGCGGAACGCTGGCCGAGCCTCTCCTCCGTGTTCGAATCCGCTGTGCTCGAACCCTGAGAGGAGCACCCCCCGCGATCCGTTGAGGAACGCCCACGGACGATGCCCGCTCCCGGAGTGCGGCATCCGAACCTCCGACGACGATGCCTAGGCCCGCGCCGTGCGGGCCTGGGAGTAGACGGCCGTCGCCGCCAGGGCCATCAGGCCGAGCATCCAGTACTGCCACGACTGGGAGAGGCCGAGGAAGACCGTGGCGTTCTGGATGACCTGCAGGAGGATGACGCCGAACAGGACGCCGACGAAGCTGCCCCGGCCGCCGAAGATCGAGGCCCCGCCGAGCACGACCGCGGTGATGCCGGCCATCGTGTAGCTGACGCCGGCGGTCGGGTCGCCCACGCCGATCTGCGCCATCAGCAGCAGGGCGCCGACCACGGTGAACAGCGCGCTGGCCAGGTAGACCACGAGGTGGACGCGGGCCACCGGGATGCCGCGCTTTCGCGCCGCCTGCTCGGACGAGCCGGCCCCGCGCAGCCGGAGCCCCGTCATGGAGCGCCTGGACATCACCTCCAGCGCGACGAGGACACCGGCGCCGACGATCACCGCGTACGGGATGGGGCCGATGCGCGCGCCGAGCGCCTCGGTGACGGAGGTGGAGATCGATCCTCCGGGCGAGTCCCGCATGACCAGGGAGAGTCCCTGGAGCGCGGTGTAGGTCACCAGCGTCGCGACCACCGGGGTCACCCGGGCGAATCTCACCAGCATGCCGTTGGTCAGTCCCACGCCGGTCGCCGCGAGGACCATCAGCAGGAAGCCCAGGGCCCACCATCCGGCGCCGTACCCGTCGAGGACGTAGAACGACGCGATGACCACGAGGGTCCCGCTCAGCGGGCCGACCGACAGGTCGATGCCTCCGGTGAGCATGACGATGAGCTGGCCCGCGGCGAGGAAGAGCACGGGGGCCAGCAGCCCCAGCATGCTGGCGATGTTGAACTCGGACAGGAAGCGGTCGCTCCGGGTCGCGCTCACCGCGGCCAGCAGCACGATCGCGACGGCGAGGAACGCGCTGGGCGCCTGCTCGCTGGAGAGCAGCCTGCGGAACCCGCCGAGCAGGCCGGTGCCCCGGGCCCGCTCGGTGGTCTCGGCGCTCCGCGCCGAGGTCGCGGCGGTGAGGGACGCCTCGGTGATGGCGTGCTCGGAGATCTGGTCCCCGATCAGCTCGCGGACGACCTCCCCCCGGGAGAAGACCAGCACCCGGTCGCAGAGCCCGGCGAGCTCGACGTTGTCGGAGCTGAGCACCACCACCGGTGTCCCGGAGTCGGCGGTGGAGCGGAGCCGGTGGTAGATGTCGGAGCGGACGCCGACGTCGATGCCCTGGGTGGGCTCGTCGCAGAGCAGCACTTTGGGCGCGGAGAGCAGCGACCGGCCGAGTACCACCTTCTGCTGGTTGCCGCCGGACAGGTGGTCGACGGCGGAGTCGGGTGAGGCCACCTTGATGCCGAGTTTCCTGATCTCCTCGGCCACGATCGCGTTCTCCGCCGAGCCCCGTACCACTCCGGCGACCGCGGTCCTGCCGGTGGCGGCGACGCCCAGGTTCTCCTTGACCGACAGTACGGTGGCGACGCCCTCGACGTGCCGTTCCTGGGGCATGAGCACCACCCCGGCCCGCCGGGTCCGGCGGGGGCTGCCGAGTTCGACGGTCCGGCCGTCGACGGTGACGGCGCCACCGGTGACCGGGTCGGCTCCGCCCAGCGCGCGGATGAACTCGCGCTGCCCGTTGCCCTCCACCCCGGCGAGGCCGAGGACCTCGTTGCGGGCCAGCGTGGTGGTGATCCCGCGGAGCCGGTCCGAGCGCAGGTCACGGACCTCCATCACGACGTCGCCGACCGAGGAGGGGCGCGGCGGGAACAGCGCGTCGATCTCCCGTCCCGCGATGCGGGTGACGATCTCCTCCTCGGTCACCTCCGAGGCGAGGAAGGTGCCGCGGATCTGCCCGTCGCGCAGCACGGTGAGACGGTCGGACAGGGCCATCACGTCGGGCAGCCGGTGGCTGATGTAGACCACCGCCATCCCGTCGGCGGCGAGCTTCCTGATCTGCTCGAACAGCCTCTCGATCTCGGCCACCATGAACGGTTCGGTGGGCTCGTCGAGGATCAGGACGCCGGGCTCGCAGGCGAGGGCTCCGCAGATCTCGACGGCCTGCTTCTCGGCGAGGGTCAACCGGCCGGCCGCGGCGGCCGGGTCGATGTCCACCCCCATGGGCAGCAGCTTTTCCCTGGCCCAGTCCTGGGCGTCGCGGAAGGACGGGCGGAGCCGTTTCGGCACGCTCAGCAGGAGGTTCTCGGTGACCGTGAGATCGGGGAGAAGCGCCGGATGCTGGAAGGCGATGGCCAGGCCCTGCTCCCGGGCGGCGATCGGGGACGACTGCCGCATCGGCGAGCCCGAGATCTCGACGGTGCCCGCGTCGGGCGCCAGCGCACCGGAGGCCACCGCCATGAGCGTGGACTTTCCGGCGCCGTTCCCGCCGACCAGGGCGTGTACCTCGCCCGGGTGCGCCTGGAAATCGACCCCGTCGAGCGCGACCACGCCGGGGAAGCGTTTGGTCACTCCACGGAGAACCAGTCCAGCGGTCGATTCGACCATGCGAAGGATCACTCCTTACTCCGGCTCAGTGCGTTCCGCCGGGCGCGCGCCCGGCGGAAGACGACAAGTGATCAGCTGTAGGCCTGCTTGAGCTGCTCCGGCGTGAGCTCGGAGGACAGGATCGCGCTGGCGGGAAGGGAGGGGTCGCACTTGGGGAGCTTCGACTTGTCGAGCGTGTTCTCGAAGATCGGGATGTTGATGATCTCCGGCTCGTCGTTCTTGATCCCCTGGTGCGCGGCGACGGCCTTGCGCAGCGCGAGACGGATGATCCAGGTACGCGAGGACACGGTCACGGTCTGGAAGTTCGGCTGCTTGCCCGAGTTGTCCTTCCAGGCGCAGGCGAAGCCGTTGAGGTCGTTGGCGGTCCACAGCGGCAGCGGCCGGCCGGCCTGCAGGAAGGCGCGGATGCCACCGAGGGAGGCGTCACCGGAGTCGGTGATCACACCGTCGATGGTCGGGTACTTGGTGAGCAGTCCGGACACGACCTTCTGCATCTGGGCGGGGTTCCAGTTGGTGTCGATCGGCTTGCCCGGGTCGTTCAGCAGCTTGACGGCCGAGCAGCCGGCGTTCTCCTTGAGCTCCTTCTCGATGCCGACCAGCTCGGTGAGGCTCTGGGTGTTGCCCGGCGTACCGCCGAGAAAGACCACGTTGCCGCCCTTGGTGCCGAGCGCCTCGCACATCCAGCGGGTCCAGGTCACGCCGTCGTTGACCGTGTTGTGGCCGACGAACGTCGTGTAGTCCGTGCCCGGCTTGCCGCCGGGGTTGGCCGTCCACGGCACCACCTGCACGCCCGCCTTGTACGCCTCACGCAGGGTGGGCAGCAGCGCCTCGCCGGCGTCGGGGAAGACCACCAGGGCCTCCACACCCTGGGCGACCAGGGCCTTGACGTCGCTGATCGCCTTCTGCGGGTTGTTCTGGCCGTCGGCGTACGGCAGCACGGTGATGTTGGGACACTTGCTCGCCTCGTCCTCGAACTCGGCGCGAGCCGTCTTGCGGAAGGCGTTGTCACCGGTGCCGTCGGCCAGGGCGACCTTCACCGGCTTGGTGCCGCAGAAGTCCGCCATGGGGCGGAGGGCGGAGACGTCTCCGGTCCGGGCCGCGTCGTTGTAGACGGCCTCGACACCGCCGTTCGCGGCGGCCGGTTCACCGGGGCCACCGGCGCAGCCCGCCGCACCGAGGGCGGCGAGGGCCAGGACGGCGACCGACTGACGGGCCCGCAGGCGGGTTTTGGTGAGGGGCATTGTGATCTCCTGTTGGGGGAGGCCTCTAGGGCGAGGACAGCGTGGAAGCGGGTTCGAGGGAGCGGCTTCGCAGCCGCGCGCGGACGGAGCTCCAGGGCACTCCGCGGGCCACCACGCTGAGCGCGAGCACGCCGGCCTGGACCAGGAGCTGGGTGGCGGTGGACGCGCCGGCGGCGAGGACCACCTGGTTCAGCTGGGTGAGGAACAGCGCGGCGACGGCGGTGGCGGCCAGGTTGGTGATGCCGCCGGACAGCAGGCTGCCGCCGAGGACGACGGCCGCGATGGTGGGGAGCAGGTAGGTGTCGCCGAGCAGGATGTCCGGGGTGCGCAGGTAGCCGGCCAGCAGGATTCCGGCCAGCGAGTAGCAGATTCCGGCCACCACGTAGGCGCCCACCTCGTAGGAGCCGGTGGGCAGGCCGAGCAGCCGGGCCGCGGGCCGTCCGGCGCCGACCGCGATGAAGCGCCGGCCGAGCACCGTGTGCCGGATGCCCCAGTGCGCGAGGCCGATCACCACGACCGCGACCAGCAGCAGGTTGGGGATACCGGCCACCGAGCCGACCGCGAACGCGCTCAGCGCGGGACCGGCCGACGCGGGGAAGCCCTTGGAGACCTGCAGGACCACACCGATGAGGATCGAGTTCACCGCCAGCGAGGCCACGAACGCCGCGATGGAGAGCCGGACCACGGCGATGCCGATGACCAGTCCGCCCAGCGCGCCCGCGATCAGCCCGAGCGCGACGGCCGCCCAGACCGGGACGCCCGACACCGCGGGCAGCTTGGTGGCCAGCACCGCGGCCAGCGCCATCCCGCCGGGCACCGACAGGTCGATGCCGCCGTGCGAGACGACGAGGGTCTGCCCGAGCGCGGCGATCGCCATCACCGCCGCGAACGGCAGCATCGACAGCACGGCGGATCCGGACAGGCTGCCGGGTGAGATCAGCGGGCTGACGGCGAAGAGCAGCAGCGTGATCAGCCAGATCGAGGAGAACCGGCCGCCTTTGAGGCGGCGCAGGTCGAGCAGCCCACCAGGACCGGCGCGCTCCGCCGGAGGCAAGGTCGTATGCCGAGACATTTTCCGAGTCCCTTCCTGGAAATCCGTGCTCAGATGGCGGTGTAGCCGCCGTCGACGGCCACGTCCGCGCCGGTCATGAAGCCGGCGGCGGAGCTCAGCAGGAAGGCGACCACCTTGGCCACCTCGTGCGGATCCGCCAGGCGCGCGATCGGATGGCCGGCGATGAGGCTCTGCCGGGCGGATTCGGGATCGGGCTGGGACCGCAGGTAGGTGGCCAGCTGCTCGGTGGCCACCGAGCCGGGGCTGACCACGTTGCACCGGATTCCCGAGGCGGCGTAGTCGACGGCGATCTGGCGGGAAAGCTGCAGCACCGCTCCCTTGGAGGCGCAGTACGCGGGCTGGTTGGGCAGGCCGACCGTCCCGGAGATCGAGGAGAGGTTGACGATCGCCCCGGGGGTCCGCTGGGCGAGCATCGCGGTCACCACGTGCTTGCACAGCAGGAAGGTCCCGGTCGCGTTGATGGTCATGACCCGGTTCCAGTCGTCAAGAGTGGTGTCGACCAGCGGTTTCGCCACGATCGTGGCGGCGCAGTTCACCAGCCCGTCGATCCGGCCCCACCGGTCGACGGCGACCCGTACCGTACCGGCGACCGCCTCCTCGTCGGTGACGTCCAGCCCGTGTGCCACGGCGTCGGCACCGTCGGCGCGGAGTTCGGCCGCGAGCCGCTCGACGAGCTCGACCCGCTGATCCGTGAGCAGGACGGACGCGCCGGCCGCCGCGCATTCGCGGGCCGTCGCGGCGCCGATCCCGCCTCCGGCGCCACTGAGGATCACTACTTCCGGCACGACTCAATCCCTCTCAAGCACAATGTCCGATTTGGTCGGCCAGACTGGCATGCAGCACGCTGCATGTCAATGATGAAGGCTGCGTTGACGTGCAACATGTTGCATGCCACTCTGGGGCGTATTCAACTCACGGCGGACCCAAGGGGTGGCACTTTGCCCGGCGCAGATACCGAAACCGGCATCCGGATCGGCGTGGCTCAGGTCGGCGTCGACCGAACCGATGTGGCGGCGAACGTCGATCGGGTCGTCGACACCCTGCGAGAGGGTGCCGCGACCGGGCAGCAACTGGTGGTCTTCCCGGAATGCGTGCTCACCGGGTACCTGCTCGGCTCCCGGGCCGAGACGCACGCCGCCGCGATCAGCGCGGGGGACCCGAGGATCGGCCGCATCGTGGACGCCTGCCGCGAGTACTCCACCCACGCGGTGGTGGGCCTGCTGGAGAAGGCGGACGGACGCGTCCACAACACGGCCCTGGTGCTCGGACCCACCGGGATCATCGGCAGGTACCGCAAGCAGCACCTGCCCTACCTGGGCGCGGACCGGTTCGTCGACCCGGGCACCGACGCGGCGCCACGGGTGGTCGACACCCCCTTCGGCCGGGTCGGCGTGATGATCTGCTTCGACCTGCGCTTCCCCGAATCCGCCCGCGAGCTCGGGCTGCAGGGCGCCGACGTCATCGCGATGCCCACCAACTGGCCGGAGGGAGCGGACATCCTCGCCGACCACATGGTCCGCGTGCGCGCCCTGGAGAACCTGGTCCATCTCGCGGTCGCGGACCGCGCCGACTCCGAGTCCGGAACCCGCTTCATCGGCAGGAGCCAGATCATCGCCCCCTCCGGGACGGTGCTGGTGGACGCGGGGGAGAAGGAAGGGCTGTTCGGGGCGGCGATCGACGTCCGGGAATCCCGGACGAAGAGGCTGATCATCAGGCCGGGCGAGTTCGAGCTCCCGGTGTTCTCCGGGCGGCGCCCCGAGATGTACGGCGAGATCACCCGTCCGGTGACCCCGGACCGGTAACAGGAAGGCGGACACCACATGTGCGGGCCGGCACTCATCAGCGAGGCGACCAGGAACAAGATCGCGGCGTACTGCGCGAAGTTCCGCGAGGTCACCCGTAGCCCATTCGGTCCCGACGACGAGATCGGCATGCTGAACCTGCTCACCCCCGAGGCGTCACGTGAGGTGCTGCGGCGGGCGGACGGCGGCAGCGTCATCGACCTGTCGGTCGACTACTTCGTCGGGATGCCCTCGTGGACCAAGGCCGGCGACCCGGGCTTCCAGCAGTGGATGACGCACACGCCCGCCGGCACTGTCCTGGACGACATCACCGGAATGGGCCGCGCGCAGAACGAGCTGGTCTCCTACTCGGGTGACGCGATCTCGATGTACACCCACTGCGGGACGCACATCGACACCCTCAACCACTTCGGGTACAACGGCCGGATCTGGAACGGGTTCTCCGCCGAGGAGCACATCACCTCCCGGCACTGGACCAAGTGCGGCGCCGACAAGATCCCTCCCATCATCGCCCGCGGGGTCCTGTTCGACATCGCCGCGCTGCACGACGTCGACGTGCTCCCGGACAACCACGGGATCGGCGCGGACGACCTGCGCGAGGCCATGCGACGCCAGAACGTCGAGTTCCGGCCGGGTGACGTGGCGCTGGTGCGTACCGGCCGGATGCGCGCGTGGCCGAAGATCGACGCCTACATCGACAACAGCCCCGGCCTGAACCTGGAAGGGGCGCGGTTCCTCGCCCACCTGGGCGCGTCGGTCATCGGCGGCGACACCCTCGCCCTGGAGCAGATGCCCGCCGCGGACGAGGAGAACTGGCAGGTCGTCCACACCTATCTGCTGGGGGAGGCGGGCATCCCCATCATGGAGGTGGTCGACTGCGAGCAGATCTCGGCCGAGCGGCTCTACGAGTTCGCCTTCGTGGCCGCCGCCATGAAACTGCGCGGCGCGACCGGCGCCCCGATGCGCCCGCTGGCCATGCCGCTCCGCCCCTGACGCGGCCCCATTCTTCCCTGATCGGATTGACCCCCGGAGGCATTACCACCATGCACGCCAAACCCACTGAATCGGTCATCGACCGGAGTCGTACGTCCTACGGTGATGACGGTTTCAGCAAATATCTCCGGCGTGCTTTCCTGGCCTCCAGCGGGTACGACGACGAGGCGCTGGACCGGCCGATCATCGGCATCGCGGTGACCAACTCCGACTACAACACCTGCCACCGCGACATGCCCGCGCTGCTGGCGGCGGTCAGGCGCGGGGTCCTGGAGGCCGGCGGCCTGCCCATGGAGTTCCCCACCATCTCGCTCGGGGAGATCCTGACCTCCCCGACGACGATGCTGTTCCGCAACCTGCTCGCGATGGACACCGAGGAGATGATCCGCGCCCTCCCGATGGACGCCGCGGTGCTGCTCGGCGGGTGTGACAAGACCGTGCCGGCCCAGCTCATGGCCGCGGCCTCCTCGGACAAGCCGGTACTGCTCGAGGTCGTCGGCCCGATGATGACCGGCAGCTGGCGGGGTGAGCGGCTCGGAGCCTGCACCGACTGCCGGCGCTTCTGGGGCAGGCACCGGGGCGGGGAACTCGACCAAGCCGAGATCACCAGTGTGCGCAACGAGCTCGTGACGACCGCGGGCACCTGCGCGGTGATGGGAACCGCCTCCACCATGGCCTGCGTCACCGAGACCCTCGGCATGATGCTGCCGGGCGGTGCGACGCCCCCGGCCGCCACCGGTGCCCGGCTCAGGCACGGCGCCGAGACCGGCCGCCGCGCCGTCGAGCTCGCCCGGTCGGGCGGCCCGGTGCCCAAGGAGATCATGACCCCCGCGGCGTTCCGCAACGCCATCCGGGTGCTCTCGGCGATGAGCGGCTCGACGAACGCGCTGATCCACCTGCTCGCCGTGGCCCGGCGGGCCGGCGTGGAGCTCGAACTCAGGGACTTCGACGTGATCGGTGCCGAGGTGCCGTTCCTGGTCGACTGCAAGCCCGCGGGCTCGGGGTACCTGGAGGACTTCCACCGTTCCGGAGGGCTTCCCGCGCTGCTGAAGGTCCTCGAACCGCTGCTCGAACCGGAGACCGTCGGGGTCTCCGGGGACAGCCTGAAATCGCTGCTCGCCGAGACCCCCGCGCGGGAGGACTGGCAGACGACGATCCGCCCCCTGGAGGACCCGCTCGGACCCGCGGGGAGCCTGGCCGTGCTCCGGGGCACGCTGGCCCCGGGCGGAGCGGTCATCAAGACCGCCGCCGCGAGCCCCCACCTGATGAACCACACCGGCCCCGCCCTGGTCGTCGACTCGGCGCAGGAGGCGCAGCGGATCCTGGACGACCCGGATCTGGACGTCACCCCGGACCACGTACTGGTGCTGCGCAACGCGGGCCCGATCGCCGCGGGCATGCCCGAGGCCGGTGCCCTGCCCATCCCGGCCAAGCTGGCCCGCGCCGGGATCCGGGACATGGTGCGGGTCTCCGACGCGCGGATGAGCGGCACCTCCTACGGCACCGTGGTGCTGCACTGCGACCCGGAGAGCGCCGCCGGGGGGCCGATCGCGCTCGTCCGCAACGGCGATCTCATCAGGCTGGACGTCGAGGCGCGACGGCTCGATCTGCTGGTCGACGAGGACGAGCTTGAGCGCCGCCGGGCGGACTTCACCCCGCCCGAGCTGCCCGAGCGAGGCTGGCGGCGACTGTACGCGCAGACGGTTCTCCCCGCGGGTGAGGGCGCCGATCTGTCGTTCCTCTGATCCCGCAGAGCGGTAATGCTGCATGTTGCATGCTGCACTACTGTGCGCGTGGTACCGTTTTTGCCCAACCAGGGGCGCCTGATCATTCAGTCGGGCGCCGGACCGATCCCCCCGGGAGTCTTGTCGGATGGAACAGATTTCGGTGGACCAGGCATCGCTGACGGCCCGGACCTTCGAGGTGGTTCGCCGTGCCATCATCACCGGCGAGCTGGCTCCCGGGACGCTGCACTCCGTGGTGGGGATAGCGGCCCAGCTCGGCGTGTCCAGAACCCCGGTCAGGGAGGCCCTGCTCCAGCTGGCCACGCACGGAGTCGTCAGATTCGAGCGCAGCCGCGGTGTCCGGATCCTCCAGATGACCACGCGTGACATCGAGGAGATCTACTCGCTCCGCTTCCTGCTGGAGGTCCCCTCGGTGTACCGTGCGGCGACCATGATGGACGAGGTCCAGATGGCACTGGTCGCCACGGCCCTGGAGAAGATGCGCCAGGCGGGCGAGGCCGGGGACGAGCGCCTCTTCCAGGAGGAGGACGTGAAGTTCCACCAGCTCATCCTGGAATCGGCGGGCAACGCACGGGTGACCCAGTCCGTCGCGACGACCCGCGCCCAGATGTCCGCCCGGGGCCTGTCCACCACCCAGACGCGGACTCTCGCCGACATCTGGCGGGTCCACGAGCGCATCCTCGACAACATCCGGGCCCGTGACAACCAGGGCGCCGCGCAGGCCATGCACGACCACCTGCTGGAGACCACCCGCCTGCTGCTGACCCAGTCCACCGGCGACCCCCGGACCGGCGCCGACTTCGAACCCCCGACTCTCCCCACCTTCCCGCACCAGGACCGCACGTAGCCTTTCGGGCGATCTATCCCAGCGGTGACGGGCCGGGTGCGGAGTCGTGCGCGTCGCGGGCTTCGAGGAGCGCGGGGAGGTGCTCCCTGCTCCAGGCGCGTGCGGCCGCGATAAGGGGCAGCAGGCTGCGTCCCAGTGCGGTCAGTTCGTACCCGACCCGGGGTGGGTTCTCGTCGTACGCGGTGCGGGTGACCAGACCGTCGCGTTCCATCGCCCGCAGGGTCTGGGTGAGCACTTTCGGGGTGATGCCGCGCAGTGGTCCCCGCAGTTCGTTGAACCGCCGCCGGCCGCTTTCGAGACAGAGCACGACCATCGCGGTCCACTTGTCGCCGATCCGTATCGGCATGGCGTTGGACGGGCACACCGGGTCGAACATCTGCGGGTCCAGGGGTTCGACCATGAACGCGAGATCTCTGAGGTAACCAGTATCTCCTGGATACCGTCCTGTCTGGCGGAGACATACGCGGCCAGATCGGAGTGACATGAGCGGCATCGTCATCTTCGGGGCGCGCACCTGAGTGCGGACGTGCTTCGGTCAGACATGAGACGAATGCCGCAGCCGGCACGCCCAGCGAAATGGCTCCGCACGACCACCCTGACCTGAAAAGGAGAGCACCGACTCGGCGGCATTGGCTCCGGGGCAGCCCTCCGTTTCGAGGCTTCGATTGATTGTCTTACCGTTATCTCTTCTGCGGGAGCCCGATTAAACAGTGACGGGCCCTCTCGGGGGTTCCGGGAGGGCCCGTCACACAAGAATGACGGTGAGGCGTCAGACCTCCACATCGCGAGGGACAATCACCTGAACCACGAAATGGGGAATGGCCGCTGAGTCCGGAGCCCCACCGCCGGAACCGGGTCGCAGGCGGTGCCGCCTGTCAGCAGTCGGCGGTGCCGCTCGGCTGGTACACGCCGGCGTAGAGATCCGCGCGACTGTACGCTCCTACCCATTCGCATGGGCCGTCGGGCCACCCGTTGACCACCGCGCGCATTTGTTTCGATGAGCCACACGCGTTGTAGACCCGCGCGTACCAGTAGATGATTTGCTTTTTCACGGCTCCTTCGTAGGAGCCGCATCCAAGTATCTGCACATCGCCCGGCGTCGGCGCTGCGGAAGCCGATGCCGGTGAGGAGGCGAACATCGCCCCGGCCAGAATTGCCACTGAAGTCACTCGAAGTAATTTTTTCCGGCGCCTCACACTTCACCTTTCTTTTTGTCGACTGGATCTTTACTTTGAGCATAGTCAGCGAGTTGAATCTTTTCAACCGTCAGTTTCAATTTTTCACGGTGTTCGTATGGCTGGCTACGGTGTGTTTTCTTGGCCGGGTCGCCGCGACCGTTCGGCCACCACGCTGGTCAAGCGGGGTTTCACCGGCCTGCCGGGGCCTTTTCCCGCGCATCGCGGACCGGGTTTTCGCCGGCCGGCTCAGGCGAGCGACGGGCACGTGGCGCTCACATCCGGTGCTCTGTTGTTCTGCCCCTGGTCAGAGTGGGGTTGGCTAAAGCTCCAAGAAGCCGGACACGGTCGCCGCAGCGCGTCATCGCCTGAGTTATCCGGCGCTTTCTTGGAGGTACTGGGTCAGGTTGACCATGTTTCCGTCAGGGTCGTGGATGTGGGCCACACGTTCTCCCCAGGGCATGTCGGTCGACGGGCCGAGCGCCCGTCCGCCGGCCGACTCGACCCGGTCCAGCAGACCGTCGACGTCGTCGACCTGCACGCGCAGCAGGATCCGCTGCGGGGCGGACAGGTCGGTCGCCGCCTCGTTGACCAGTCCGAGTTCCGAGTCGCCCAGCTTCAGGTTCACGAAGAAGGTGGGCTCGTCGTCGGGGAAACGGCTCACCTCCACCGCGCCGAGCAGGCGCTCGTAGAAGGTTCGCAGTCGATCCAGGTCGGATGTGATGATGATGGGCTGGACAGTCGTCATGTCCGCTCCTCCGGTCTGCTGTGACTAGTCGTCCATGGTGATACGCCGTGGCGTCACGAAACTCATCGGTGTGCGGGAGGACTCGGCCGGAGCGCCGAAAAGCGGGATCAGCCGGTCGGCGTCCAGGTATGTGGTGATGCCGCTGATCAGACCCTCGGACACGTCCAGGAGGACCAGTCCGAAGGGAACGTGAACGCCGTCGGGGCCGGGTCTGGTCTGCCAGAACGCCGGCGAGCCGTTCGCCGCGGCCGGGACGAGGCGCGCGCCCGCGCAGGACGCGTTCGGGTCCAGCAGCGCCTGCTCGATCCGGTCGCGGCCGCGAAGCCACCAGGTGAAGGGAGGCATCGACATCGTCGCGTCCTCGTGCAGCAGGGCGACGAGCGCGGTGATGTCGTGACGCTCGAACGCGCTGCAATAGCGGGCGAGCAGTTCGCGCTGGCCCGGGTCGGACGGCCGGAGCGGCTCACCGGGCATGACGTCAACCGTCTTGAGCGTCGACCTTGCCCGCTGCAACGCGCTGGTCACCGACGCGACGGTGGTTTCCAGGAGGTTCGCGACCTCCCCGGCCTTCCACCGCAACACGTCGCGCAGGATCAGCACCACCCGCTGCCGGGGCGGCAGGTGCTGCAGCGCGGCGACGAATGCCAGCCGGATCGTCTCCCGCCGCACGGCCAGCTCTTCCGGATCGCCGTCCGTCGGCAGCACGAGACCGTCTGGAACCGGCTGGATCCAGATCCGCTCCGAGACCGGCTCACCGATGCTCGGTCCGCCGTCCGCGGCCCGGCTGAGATCCATGGCCAAGGCCCGGCGTTGCGTGCTGCGCAGCATGTCGAGGCAGATGTTGGTGGCGATGCCGTAGAGCCAGGTACGCAGCGACGCCCGTCGCTCGTCGTAGCGGTCGAACGCCCGCCAGGCACGCAGCAGCGTTTCCTGCACCGCGTCTTCGGCCTCGAAACCGGAGCCGAGCAACCGGTAGCAGTAACCGGTCAGTTCGGCCCGGAACGGCTCCAGCCGGGAACCTGCACCGGTCAGTGTCTCCGCCATCCCCCGACCATATGCGCCGTCACCGACACATCACGCGGGGGAGACCGATGACTTTCCGGCTCCGCGCTTGCGCTGAACAGCGCGAGGAGGTTCTGATGACCGAAGATCACCTTCGGGACGCACTGGTGACGGAACGCGGTGAACAGGCGGACCTGCTCGCCGCCCTGCGCCCCGAACAGTGGAATGCGCCCACGTTGTGTGACGGCTGGAGGGTCCGCGAGGTCGTCGCCCACACGACGATGCCCTTCCGTACCTCACTCGGAAGGACCCTGGCGGAGCTGGTGAAGGCGCGCGGAGACGTCAATCGCATGGCCGATCGGTGCGCGCGCCGCGACGCCGTCAGGTTGCCGCCCGAGAGGCTGCTCGCCTCGCTGCGGGACAACGTCGCACATCCGTGGACGCCTCCCGGCGGCGGTGTCCACGGGCGCTCGCGCACGACGTCATCCACGGACTCGACATCACGGTGGGTCTGGGACTCGACCGCCGGGTTCCGTCCGAACGGGTGGCCATGGTGCTGGCCGGGATGCGGCCGAAGAACATCGCGTTCTTCGGAACCGACCTCGCGGGGGTCACGCTGCGGGCGACCGACCTCGACTGGAGCCACGGTGAGGGAACACCGCTCCGGGGCTTGGCTCAGGACCTGCTGCTCGTCCTCTGCGGGCGACGTCTGCCGCCGGGCCGGCTCACGGGTGAGACCGCGGCGCGGTTCTCCCGGTAGTTCCTGAAGCCGGTGACGGCGGCGGAGCAACGCTCGACCGGCGCTCCCGGCGTACCGGAGACAGGTCCGAGTGATCAGCGGGTACGGTGGCCGGCGATCCACTCCGCCAGGGCGAGCAGAGTGGACTCCGCGCTGTCGCCCAGGTGGATCGCGCCGCCGGGAACGGCCCAGTTACCGTTGTCGCTGCGACGGATCATCAGGAGTCGTACTCGTTTTGCAAGTTGCCGCAGATGGCGAACGGGCCAACCGGCACCTGTCACGTCAAGCCGGAACAACGCCGGGGCTGTGAGTCACTGCTGGTCAGCCCTGCTCGCCGGCCCCGAAACGGTCGTGCATGGCTGCGGATTCGACCAGGGGGGCGAGGACGTCGATGCGCATCGCCTTATTGAACGCGGGGTACCCGGGCAGCGGAGACACGTTCCACCCGCCCGCCACCTCCGCCAGGAGCAGTCGCATCGTTTCCGAGAACGCGGGGAAGTCGTTCAGGGTGCTCGCCATTTCCCAGCGGTGGGTCAGAAGTTGGCGCATCGTCGGGGTGGGGCGCCGGGTCGGGTGCAGTGGTTTGTCGTCTGCTGTGCGTGGGAGCAGGCGTACCGTCACGTCCACCGTCCAGACGCCGATCGCCTGGCGTACCCCGGGGTGCCACACGGCGTCCTCCGCCAGTGCCGGGTATGTCGCGGTGACCTCCGCGCGGGCGAGGGGATAGAGTCTCCGGTCCTTATCGGTGCGTAGGCATCGAGCTCATGAAAGTACGGGCGAGGCGATCGATTTCGTCGTCCCTAGAAGCCTCGTCCACGCGCTGATCTCGGTCAATCCGGCCGCGTTCGGCTTTCAGCCGGCGCTCTTCCTCGCGCAGTCTGATCTCGTACTCGCCGGTCCTCTGCCGGGTGGTGAAGTTCAGTTCGGCTTCGTGGCAGGCTGAGCCCGCGCGCAGCTCCTGAGTGAGAAGGCGATCATACTCGGTCTTGCCGTTCAGCATCTTTGAGATGATCGGCATGCAGTCGAGCAGCACGAAGATGATGCGCAACAACCAGTGAGCGAAGTTGACCATGCCACTCTGGCCCGCGACCGTGCCCAAGGCCTCCCATCGGTCAAGCAGCCCGATGTCGGTGTAGGCTCGTTTTTTCTCCTCGACGCGCTCTGTGATCTTCTTGCTGAGTGCCGTCGCGCGTTCCGTTTCGGCACTGGCGCGATCGGCCGCGAGAGAGCCGAGCTCCGCCTTGAGTTTCGCCACCTCCGCCCGCTGCTGGGGGATGTCATGATTGGCGATGAAGGTGTTGAGTTCGTTTTTCCGGACCTTGCACTCGGGGCCGTTGCCGAACACGCCCGTGGTCCGGTTCGAGACCTTGAGGCCATAGCATTCCTGGCCGCTGCGTTCCTCCAGCTTCCCCTGCTCTTCTATGTCCGCTGCCAGCCGATCTTCCGCGGCCTTGAGGACGCTCTGCCTCTGCGTCATGTTGCCTTCGACGGCGAGTGCCTGGTCGCCGCCGTCGAGGATGAAATCGGCGCAGTTGACACCCGCGGGAGCCGACCCTTTGAGGGGGTTGCACTGCTTATACCGGCTCTCCGTCAGGCTGATCACCTGGTCGCGTTCTACCATGATCTGCCGGTCGAGCCGTTCCTGAAAGATCTTGAGAGTTAGCGGCTCGGCGATGAAGACGCCGATGACGACGGCGAGGGCGAGCCGGATCAGCAGGTTGCCCCAGCGGGACCAGCCGACGCTGTCACCGGTAAGGCTGGTGATCAGAAATCGGTCGATGTTGGCGATGATCAGGCCCCACAGCACCGCCACCGGCAACAGATACAGCGGAGACGCTTGCGAAAGCAGTGTCAGCGCGCCCAGCACGGAGGTGCCCGCTATAAGCGCGGTGCTGACCACGACTCCGCCGAGACTGGTGTAGCGGGAGCGTTCCTGAGGAACACTCGCGAGGATTTTCTCGTCGACTCCGGTGAACCGACGGAGGAACATCCCAAGATTGGGCTTCTCCCGACGCCGGGGGTGCCGTCTGTGCTGCTCGGCCGCCTTGGGACCGTGGAGGATGTCAACCACGGACGTCCTCCTCCATGAAGAAATCGTCGTCGGTGTCACCTGCCGTCACCTCGGCACGGGCCTCGTAAGTGGGTCCTTCGAGGTCCTTCGCCTCCGCTTCCGGCTCGACTTCGTCGAAGGTGGCAAGCAGTTCCTTGCCGGTCGTTTCGTTGAACAAGCCCTGGGCGATCGCCGTCCGAACGACATCGGCCCGGGCGCGGGCCTGAACGACCTGCAAGTCGTGCTCGAGCTGGATTCCGCGCTGAATAGCGCTGTATTCCCGGTCGCCCAGGGCGGCGTAACGTTCGGCGACCTGCTGGTCGCTGAGACCGCGAACGGTGACGTACAGGCCGTCGGCGGCGCCGGGACCGCTGTTGAGGAGGTCCCTGATCTTCGTGGCCTCGGTGATCTGCTGATCCCGGTCGAGGGCCGCCTCCTGCCGGGTGAAGTCGTTCGCACTGTGACCCTTGGTGTGCAGAAAATCCTGTTCATCGAGTTCGAAGTCACGATCGAGCTTGCGTTTGACGTCGCGGAGGCCATGTTCGCCCTGGATGTTGTGCAGGCTGGTTTCGTAGCGTCGCCGCCCCTGGGCGATCTCGTCGGGGGCGTACACGTTGAGGCCGGAGAACTCGGCCGTCATGCCGGGCAGCACACACGGCACTACGGTCGTGTAAGCCTTCACCTGAGCATGCACGAGCGTCCACAACTCGTGGACCTCGTGCAATCCGTAGCCACGGCCGAGTTCGAGGAGTTTGTGGTGGGCCTGGATGTAGGTGACCAGGTGCTCGGTGACATCGGTCAGGCCGGCGCGCACCACCTCGATCGGTTCGTCGACCGTGCAGCGGAACTGGACCGCGACGGTGAAGTCATGGGCGCCGGAGGAGTTGATCGGCACATGGATTGTGGTGGGGTGATCCTTGGCCACGTCCACGACGCTGACGCTGGCGGCGTGCAGCACGTGCGGTTCGTCGCCGCGCAGCAGCCGGTCGCCCAGCACGAACGTGCCGTCGTACTCGAAGACGAGTCGCTGGTGCGGAAGCTGGCGGGGGAGGCTGGAGATCGGGCGCCGGGGTTTGCTCAGGAACCCTTGCTTGGCGACAGGATCAAGGGAGATCTGGCTGATCATGGGGTAGCTCATGGACGCTTTCCGATGGTGTCGAGGGACAGAACAGCCGGGCTCAGGAAGACCCGGAGTAGCGACAGGAGAATCTCCAGCCGGTTCTCGTCGGTGTCGCGGGAGATGGCATAACGCCGCAGGTCGTGGGCGAGTAGCGGCCGTTCCTTCGCGGGGAGCGTCTCCACGAGCGCTGCGAACAGGGCATGAACATGGTCGCGGTCATCGCCATCGCGCTCATCGAAGGCGCAGACGGCGTCGTACAGGGCGGCCAGCGCATCCTTGCGGTGAGGGCGTTTGACGAGAACCGCAGACCAAAGTTTGGCGAGGGGGACAGCGGAACCAGGGCAACTGCGCAAATGAGCGGTGACTGTGGGGGTCCCGACGCCATCTGCGCGAGCCGACAGGACACTCAAGATCGCCCGAATCAGCGGATCGACCGCACGGCCGATCCGCCTGTCGTTGCTGATCTGACGCGCCAGCCAGTCGAGCATCGGCAGAGCGTTACCGGTAGCCTCGGTCAGCGCTGCGAACAGACGGGCGAGCGCGATCTCTGCATGCCGGACAGGCTTCTCACTGCCTCTGATCTGTATCCAAAGCATCCGGACCGCCTCCAGCGGGAACCGGATGCCCAGCTCACCGGACCAGGCGAGGGTGGCGGTGAATTTGGGCCTGGCGGCGGACGCCCTCGTCCACAAGCTGACGGTACGCAGCACCTCCGGACGGGTCGTCTCGTCCAGGCACAACCATGAGATGGCCATCGCGGCGGTGGCCTGGCTGCGCATGACGCCTCTTCCACGGGCCCAGGGGGTGAGAAAAGTGCTTTCGACGTACGAGTAGTCCGAGACAGAGGCAAGAACCGCCACGCCCCTGGCGATCTCCGCCTGTGCACTCGGGTCGCGTAGAGCCGCGCACTCATGGAGCCATTCGGTGACCGGCTCCCACAACCGCATGCCGTGTCGCCGGTACAGCTCTCGCATCACATGCGTTCGATGACTCGGGACCTTGAACTCCAGCCTGCGCCCCGGCGACAGGCTGAAAAGCGAGCCCTCTGCCACCCGAAGCAGGCGGCGGCTCGGCATCGGATCATCCGCAGAAACGGCAACCGCACTCTCGGCGCCGATACCGGCGATCGACTCCAGTCGGGCGAGCAGCGACTCGAAGCCGGCTTCTGGAAGGCCGGCGGTGAAGGCCATGGCGGCCATCTCGAAGAGCTCCCCTCGAGTACGCGAGCCATCGAACCAGGCGACCACATCGCGCCGCCCGGCGGACTCCAGCCTGCCGAGTGCACTGTTCAGCGGAATCCCCGAGGCCAGGTCACGCGCCAGTGTCACCACGTCGGCCATTGCATGGTCGGTGGTGATCTGTGCGGCCGCCTTGTCAGCGACCTCGGGCGCCACCTGGTGAGCCAGCAGGACGTCGCGGGCCGGCGGCGGTAGCCAGAGAATCTGGTCTCTTTCGGGCAGCGAGGTTGCCGTCGTCGTGATCACCAGGTAAGCCCCGGCATCGCGCACGCGGCGCCTGATCTCCCGTACGTGAAAGTCAGCGATGCTTCCGTCGATGTCGTCCTTGGGCCAGTCGCACAGCAAATAGCCGTGAGCCTTCCGGTATTCGCGGGCGGCCAGCTTCTCCAGCGTGTAGGCCGGGCTGAGTTCCACCACCTCGCGCTGTCCCTCGACGAAGTCATGAAGCAGATTGAGCGCCGCCGTCCGGCGGCCGGTGCCGGCATTGCCGATCAAGGCCACCAAGTTGCATCTGCCCAGCTGTTCGGCGGCGGCCTCGTAGGTGGCATGGCGCACGTAGCAGGTGCGGGCCTCCGCCATTTCGTCAGCGGATACGGGTCCTGCGGTGCGGCGGGACCTGGGGCGGGAACCCGAGATGCCGAAAGAGGCGTCCCCCACGTTGCCGTGAATGTGGTTGATGACGGTCTGGACCTGGGAGACCTGCGCGAAACTTTCGTCCGTCGCCTCGGCCTGATCAGTCAGATCCACCGGCGTGGCTGCCTCGCCGATCAGGACGCCATCGGGCGGCGAATCAGTTTCGGATGCCAAAGTTGATCTCCTCACCGGAAATGGGAGCGGTGATCAGGTTTATGGTCATCTGCTCGGCATTGAACTGCTGCGCGAACTGCTTCGCAGTGGGGTCGACTCGCACCAGCTTCTCCAGGGACTCCAGCAAGTCGTCGCGCGACTCCGGGGTGGTCGGTTGGCCCTGCTCGGACCGGAATTTCTTGATCTTCGCGAGCAGCCTGCGGGCTCCACCGAGGCCGGTCTCGGTGCCGTAAGCGCCGAGACGTTCGATGGCGCCCCCAGCGATTAGGGCCCACAGGGTGTCTGCGACCTCGGGCAGGTTGTCCATGTCGAGAGTTCCTTTCTGATCCAGGTCTTCTGAAGGAATCCACATCCAGGCGATTTCGGTGCGTTCCTTGGTCGCTACTTCCAACCGAGTGAACGACTCTGGTTGGTAGGAGGTGTGGAGCTGTCGGACGACGTCCTCATAGAGCCGATCGGTGAGGATCAGCACCAGGTCGGCGCGCGGGTTCACCTTCAGGGCGGTACGGGCGGCCTTCGCGTCGAGCAGCCGGCTGGTGGTCACCACGACCTGGCCGACGAAGCCCATCGCGCCGCGTTTCACGACGCCGTGGCCGATTGCGATGCGTATCCGCAGGCGGGCGTCGTCTCGGCGTTCGCGGTTGTGGTCGTGGAGCGCCTTGCGCACGCGGCGAACCAGGTCGTCGATGACCCGAAGCTCGCCCTCCCTTTCGGGAAGGACAATGACCTCACCGTCGCCGGCTTCCTGGCGGGCCCAGGTCTCGCGGCGCAGGCCGGCCTCTCGTGCGCCACGGTCCATGACCTGGGCCAGGCCCGACTGGATCGAGTCGTGCCGTAGGTCATCGCCGCGGCCGTATCCCTCCGCATCGACCGCCATGACCAAGCGGCGGCTGAAATCAGAATCGAGCATCACGTCACCTTGTGGTTGCGAGAAAGATCCACCAGAGCGGTGGGGAGATCGCCGGGGATGAGTCTGGCGAAGATCGCATCGCCTCAAGACGTACCAGTACGCTTTACCGGTAATTGGCCAGACCGATTGGGTCGATGACGAGCTTCCTGCGATGACCGGGGTCGATCAGTTCAAGCTCCTTGAAACGTCGGATGGCCTTGAAGACAGCGTCTTTTCTGGCCCCGACGAGATTGGCGATCTCCTCATGGGTAAGATCGACTCCCAGGTCCCGTTTTCCGTCTACCCTGTCGACTCCATGTCGGCCAGAAAGTTCCACGAGCACGTTCGCGACCCGTACGGGAACGCTGAACTGGGCGAAGTCAGTTCTTCTGCGGTTGGCCCAGTCGAGCTGGTCGGCGATCATCCTGGCCAGTGCATTCCATGCCGCCGGATGGCGATCGAGGAAGTCGGTGAACGCCTCTGCGCGGATGACGTGCACCAACATCGGACTGCACGCGGTCACCATGGCCGATCTTGGCTCTCTGCGCAGAGCTGCCAGTTCGCCGACCACATCGCCGCTGACGCGGATGCCCAATATGGCCGCTCCGCCCGATTCCAGGTAGGTCGTCACCTTCACGCACGCCGTGAGCCGCTGACCTGGGACGGACCTCAGTAGATAGACCTCGGACCTCTCTCGATCTCCTTGATATATGAGTGGTTCGCCGGCCTGTCGAGGGGACGACGGTACGAGACCCAGAAGTTCCTTCCGCTCCTCTGGGCTGAGTCTGTCCATGAGGGTGCCAATGGGCCACCTGACGGGGATTTGATCATTTATCACGGATTAAGCGCCTTGAGTCATCGATGTGAAGCTGTTAGAAGCTACACCCTGGAATATATGGTTGCCAGGTTAGATGGTTATCGGTGTATATATATGGCGTTTGTCCGGCTTACCTAAAAGGGTGGGTCGAAATTTCCGGGAGAGCGGAACAATATTCCTGTGATTGGCGTGACCTGGCGGAACATCAGGCATCTCCTCTGGGATTGCGCTGTTGCTCGAGACGCTTCGTCTTGCCGTGCGGGAAGCTGTCGGCAAGTCGGGGTCCTCGTAAAGGCTCGGTTGGTGATCGCGATGGGAGGCCACGCGAGACGCACCTGTAGGGCGAGGCTGTCGCGGGGTTCCCTTTCGAAGGTGAGCGTGCGTCATGAGTAAAGCACATCGTGAACTCAGTGCACAATAGATATTCTTGTGTCGGTTGATCCTTGGCGCGTCCGTTGGGATGCGACGCACGATCTTTCGGACGCCGGCAGCACGAGACCGTCTGAAACCGGCTGGACCCGGCTCCGTGACCGGATCCGCGGACTCGTCTTCGACTCAGACCTGCCACTCGTCGTCGCGGAGCAACTCGATCGCGCCGCCGTCGTGCCCGATCCCCGTGACGGTGACGTCGGGGCCGCCCACCATGAAGTCGACGTGCACACCGGAGAGGTTGACCCCGGCCGCATCGAGCCCGGCGGCGTCCCGCTCGCGCAGATGCTCGGGCACGCCCGGAGGCAGGCCGGCACCCCAGGCCAGATGGCAGGTGGCGTTCTCGTCCAGCAGGGTCTCAAGAAAGGTGAGGCCCGATCGCCCGACCGGCGACGAGCCGTCGACCAGGGCCAGCTCGCCCAGACGGGCCGCGCCCGCGTCGGTCGCCTGGTGGGTGCGGACCACGTCGGCGCCGGCACTCGCCCGCACCTCCGTCACCACCCCACCGGTGAAGGTCAGCTCCAGGTCGCGAATGACGCTCCCGTTGAGTGCGAGTGGCCGCGTCGAACGGACGGTGCCCTCCACCCGGCGGTAGTCAGGCGTGGTGAACACCTCCTCCGTGGGGAGGTTGGCCTGGAAGCGGTGCCCCCGCACGGATTCGAGGCGCGCCGCGGTCCAGTGCGCGTCCGGGAGCAGGCCGATGGTCAGGTCGGTGCCCGGCCCCTCGAACCGGACGGCGTCGAGCCGCATCCCGCTCAGCACCTCCGCGCGGCCCAGCAGCTCGGCGATCCGCTGCTCCCAGGCGGCGCGGGGATCGGGCCGGTCCAGCCGCAGTATCGGGCGCAGGTGCTGCCAGAGGCGGGTTCCGTCCGGCTCCCCGAAGACCGCGCGCGCCCATTCCGCGGTCGGGCAGGGGACCATCGCCCAGCGGACGAGGCTGCCGAGCTGCAGCCGCTGCCTCGACGTGAGGTATGGCATGCGGTCCAGGCCCGCCCGTACCGGGTCCTGCCCGGCGAGGAGATCCGGTGCCGCGACGCCGCGGATGTTGAGCAGGATGCCGCAGTGGCGGGCCAGCTCCTCGTTGCGCGCGTCCAGCCAGGCCGGGACCTCGCTCAGGGTGGCCGCGTCCGCGTGCTGGACCCGGGATCGCTTCGCGTAGGGGTCGAAATACCAGATGTCGGCATAGCGGGCACCCCGGGCGTATGCCGCCTCGGTCAGGGCGCGGGCGAGCGGGGCGTGCTCGATCTCGGCGTTGATCAGCACCCGGTCGCCGGCGACGACCGGTACGGCGACATCGAAGACGACGTCGGCGTAGCCGGCCAGCTCAGCGGTGGGAATGGTCATGGCTGTCTCCTTGGGGGGATGTCCTGCGGGCCTTGCGAGAGCGGGAGAGGAACAGCAGCGGTGCCAGGGCCGGCACGCAGCCCGCGACGGCGAAGCCGTAGGCCAGGCCGGACGACTGCACGATGGCGCCCAGCGCGAGCGCGGCCGTCATGAACCCGAGATCGAAGAACGCCGTCGTGGTAGCCACCACCGAGCCGCGCTGCGCGGCGGGCAGACCGGTCACCGCCATCGTGAGGAACGCGGGAAGCCCCAGCGCCTGCCCGGCGCCGATCACCGCCGCGGCGGCCAGCGCCCCGGTCACGGACGGCCAGGCGACGAGCAGGGCCAGCCCGGCCGCGGTGACCAGCAGGGCCGCGGTCGCCGTCCCACGCGGGCCGATCCGGTCCGTCCATCGTTGGCCGCCGAGCCGCACGGCGAGCAGCACGCAGCCGTAGACGAGGAAGTGCGGGCCGCTGCCGCTGCCGCCCAGCGCGGCGACGTGCAGCGGGAGGAAGGCGCCGAAGGCGGTGTATCCCCACACCGACGCCCAGTACGCCAGCCCGGGACGCAGTCCCGCGCGATGCACGAGCGGCCCGGCCTTCCTCGTGCCGGCGGGATCGCCGGCGACGGCCGGGCCCGCGGGCAGGAACAGGCAGGCCACGAAGGCCGCGAGGGCGACGGCTCCGGACAGCGCCCATGTGGCCCGCAGGCCGGCGACGGAATGGCCGGCCTCGGCTAGCGCCGGTCCGGCGAGCAGGCCGGCGTTGACCGCGATGGAGAAGCGGTTGATCGCGGCACCCGGACGGTCGTGATCGCTGGCCGCGGCGGCCAGACCGACGTAGGTCAGGGCCTCCCCCGCTCCCGCGACGGCCCGGCACGCCAGGAACAGCGGCAGCGACTCGGCCATGAGCACGGCGAAGGAGGTGATCGCCAGCAGCGCGGCGCCGGTGCAGGCCGCCGCCCTGCGGCCGCGCCGGTCGGCCAGCCGACCGGCCAGTGGGCGGAAGAGCACAGCGCACCCGGCCGTGATCGCCAAGCAACCGCCGACCAGGCCCGGACCCTGGTCCAGCGGGCCGGTGACGTACTTGGGGATCGTTGGGATGAGCAGCCCGAGCGACAGGAAGCACGCTCCCGCACACGCCATCAGCAGGCGGGTCATCGCACGTCGTCGAGTTCCAGCAGGATCGCGGTCATGCTCACCTTGACCCGGTCGCCGGAGCGGGGCGGCCCGGCCTTGTCGTGGGCCAGCGCGACCGCCTGCTCGATCAGCCCGACGATCTCCTCCCACACGGCGCGATCCAGCCATACCTCGGCGTCCATGGACATGCGCTGCAGCCTGGTCTGGGCGAGGCGTCGTGCCAGGTCGGTGGCGAGCGCCTCGTGCAGGAGCTGCCGGCCGTTCACGCGGTCCAGCCGCGCGCCGCTGGAGGGGTCGTAACGGTAGAGCCGGCGGGGTCTGCCCTTGCCGCCCGGTGCCGGCCGCTCGTCCACCTGCTGCAGGAAGCCGGCCTCGGCCAGCTGGCGCAGGTGGTAGCTGGCCGAGGCGTGGGCGATGCCCAGCTCCTCCGCGACCTCGGTGGCCGACATGGACGCGCCGGTGAGCAGCGACACGATGCGGATCCGGAGCGGGTTCGCCAGCGCCCGCAGCGGCACCAGGCCGTCACCCTTTTCCCAAGACATGTTGGGATTATGACATTTCCAACACATCTTGGGAAAGGGGTTGGAGCCACATGAGCGGATCGGCTTGACCGGACGCGTCCGCCAACCCGGGAGCCGACGTGTGTGAATCCGTGGCACAAATCGACAAGACGTCTCCGCCGGCACCTGTGTGAGCTCGTACAACAACCGGGGCAGCTACTCCGCCACTCCTACGGGCAGCGCCTGGCGAAAGGGCAGCGCGAGGAGGAGTGCGACTGAGACCAAGGCGCTACTGACCCAGACGGGTCCCAGTTCGGCCAGCCAAGTGTTCAACGTGGCGGCGGCGATGACGGGACCGGCGGTAGCCCCGACGTTGAGAGCGGCGGTGGCGTAGGAGCCTGCCATGGTCGGCGCTCCTGCGGCCTCATACAGCACGCGTGCGATCAGCGTGCTCCCAAGGCCGAAGGAGAGCGCACCCTGGGTGAACGCAAGGATCAGCAGAGCGATCGGGTTGAACGCGACGAGGCCGAGGGTGACCCAGCCACCGAGCAGTAACGGCCCGCCGACTGCGACGACGACACCGGGCCGCTGGTCGGACAACCGCCCGGCGACGGTGACGCCAACGAAGGACCCTAGGCCGAACAGCACCAGCACGACAGAGACCCACAGCGGATCCAGCCCGGCGACATCGGTGACGATCGGAGCGAGGAAGGTGAAAGTGCCGAACGTTGCGGCATTCACCAGTGCGCCCAGCAGCAGGGCCAGGAGCAGTCGCGGACGCTGTAGTTCAGTGAGCTCCCGACGTAGATCCGGGCCTGCCGGCTCGTCTGGTCGTTCTGTCTTGGCGGGAATGCCACGCACTACGCCGAGCGCCGAGGGTAGGCACAACATCGCCATCCCCCAGAAGGTGGCGCGCCAGTCGAGCAGTGTCCCTAGCAAGGCACCACCGGGGACCCCTGCAATGGTGGCGACCGTGGTGCCCGCCAGCAGGACGGCCAGGGCCCGGCCCTTCCGGTCGGAGGGGACCAGTTCAGCGGCTGCGGTGAGCGCGACCGCCAGAAAGCCGGCATTGGCAAGCGCTGCGATGATTCGGGTGGCGAGCAGAACCGTGAAGCTGCCGGTGCAGGCGCCGAGGACGTGTGCAGCCAGAAACAGGCCGAGGAAGCCCAGCAGGCTGGATCGCCGTGGCCACCGGCGCGCAAGGCCCGCCATGAGCGGGGCACCTACCACCATTCCGATGGCGAAGGCTGATGTGAGCAGTCCCGCCGTCGCAACCGGAACGCCGAAGTCTGCGGCGATGTCCGGCAGCAGGCCGGCGAGCATGAACTCTGACGTGCCCATGGCGAAGAGCGCCACGGCAAGCAGATAGAGAGGTAGAGGCATCGAGAAACTCCGAGGTGATGAGAGATCAGATGAAACGTCTCGTCACCGCGGTCAGCGGCCCGACTACTCCTGTCATCTGCCGCCACCGTGCGGCAGAACAGGATTGTTCAGTGGTTCAGGGGGCTGACGGGTGACCGAAAGCCCCCACCTTGGATGCCTCTGGGCTCGACATGGCAAGCACGATACTCAGTCGAACCACTCTGCGCACATTGGTTTTCCTCCCGGTTCACCGACCCCGACCACCTGCTCGGCAGCCTGCGTCGAGGACTTCGCAAACGAGGCCGTCGCGAAGTGCTGAGGTTCCCCCCGAGATGAGGGCGCTCAACCCCGGTCGTTCAGGGCAGCCAGATCCAGGACGTGGTAGCCGCCCGCCGTCTTCCAATGGAGGTACCTGGCATTGGAGATGCTCACCTTGTCCGTCTCCCGGCCTGGCAGGCGCACCGCGGTACGTGTCCGGGCGTCGAGAAGCCATCCGACCCCGCCCTCGCGCCACGCCGCGAAGCGCCCGTGCCGCGAGATATCGACGTTCTTGGCACGCGGGCTCAGGCCGGCGACGGTGCCGTCGCCGTACTCCAGGCGATCCCGGTCGCTGTCCACCCGGGCGATGTACGAGGCCGGATCGGGAACGCCGCGCCTGGCCCCGTCCGGGCCGTAGCGGGCCGGCGGCGAGCCGGTGAACTCCCCCGGATCCGATGAATCCGGCACCATGACAGGGGACCTCGCGAGGAAGGTGTCGCCCTCCCAGGCGATGTCGTACAGCCCCTGCAGCCACAGCCGGGGAGTCCTGTCGCCGGGGCCCATGCGGTAGACGCCCACGTCTCCGGAGGTGCCGGTGACGCACCGGGAGAAGTAGAGCTCGCCCCGATGGAACTGGAGGTCGATGGGGTATTGCCAGCCGGTCCCGCAGTACCCCCCGGGAACGCCCCAGGTGTTCATCATCTGCCGGGTCAGGCCGGTGCGCATGTCGGTGACCTCGAGAATCCATCCGCCCGGCTCGTCGTTTCCGAGGAGCTTCACCACGCGCGTGCCGTGCGCCGCGGCGGCGGCGGTGTACGACTCCCTGTTCTTGCGTTGCAGCAGCGTGCTGCGGCCGGTGACGGGGTCGAGGATGTCGACGTGGTCGAGGTCCGGGAGGTACGGGGAGAACTTGCGGACGATGAGCCGCCCGTTGGGCAGGACGCCGACGACGGAACGGGACATCGTGTCCTTGGCAGGGATCCACAGGATCCTGGCCCGGGGATAGGCCCGCGCGAAAGGCGTTTCGGCCTTCCGAACGGGAGAGGGCACGGGTGGGGGTGTCTCCGACGGGCCGAGCCACCCTGGCGAAGCGGTGTTCGGCGAAGCACCTTCTCCGGAAGGGACGCTCGGAGCCTGTCCGTCGGTGGCCGACGACGGTACGGCGGGTCCGCAGGCGCAGACTCCCATGAGCAGCGCGGCCGCGATCATGCGGGGACGGCGCTTCACCCGCGTCCGTACCGGGACGGGAGGTTCCCGATCGCGGCTTCGAAGGACACTGTCGGCGACGTCCGTGCCGTCGGCACCGCGACCCGCCTGCCGTCCAGGGGTCACCGCGAACACCCCCGATCGCACTTTTCAAAGCACCACTGACAACTTAGACGATCGTCATCAGCTGGATGAGAAGGTTTCTCCGGGTCTTCTTCGGGCGCGTGCCCTATCCGATGTGCGACACCGCTCGGCCGGTCAGGCAGTGGCCGATGCGCAGGTGCATTGACCGGAATGATCTCAGCCTCTCATCCCAAAAGCCGAAGTCCATATATGAAATCGCAGAGCCGGTCCCGGCCGGGGTGTGTCGGTACTGCGTCGTGCCGGTGCCGCGGTGAAATCTCTGTGGCGTCGAGACCCGGCCGGCGGTGCCGAGGGCCGGGACCGGACGTGAGGCCCGGTCCCGGCATGGATGATCAGCCGTGATGAGGCGACGGTGAGCGTCAGTACTCGACCTTCACCGAGGCCCCGGAGAATGCGGTGGTGGCGTACAGGCTGATGTAGTGGTAGCCGGCCGCCGGGTTGGTCATCGTCAGGGTCTCGCTGTTGCCGGAGTTGGTCGACCGCTGCGTGTACGCCGACTTCGTGGCCCACGTGCTGGGGCTGTAGTAGAGGTCGGCGTTCCCGGTGCCGCCAGACGACGTGATGACGATCCTGGTAGTGCCGGCCGGGAGGTACAGGTAGAAGTAGGCGTGGTTGCCGGCGGTCGCGGACACGTTGCCGCGCTGGCAGTTCTTGCCCAGCTCCCTGGTGTCGGACGAGGTGCACTCGGGCAGGGTGCCGCCTCCGGACGTCACGGTCACCTGCTTGGTGGTCGACGCGGTGGCGCCGCCGTTGTCGGTGACGGTCAGCTTCACCGGGTAGGTGCCCGCCGTGGCGTACGCGTGGGTGGGGTTCGCCGCGGTCGAGGACGTGCCGTCGCCGAATTCCCACGAGCGCGAGGCGATCGTGCCGTCGGAGTCGGTCGAGGTGTCGGTGAAGGTCGCGTTGAGGCCGCTGACCGTGAAGGTGAAGTTCGCGGTCGGCGGCTTGTTCGTGCTGCCGCCGCCCGAGCAGGAGCCGGACGCGCAGGCGGTGAGCCAGCTCGACCAGTCGCTGTCGTAGCGGGTGCCGATGGTGCTGGTCAGGAAGGTGCGGGCGCCGCTCCAGTTGCCCGTCCGGTAGTTGCCGAGGACGGTGGTGACGTCAGCCGGGTGCTTCTCGAACATGTATCGCACGGCCAGGTAACCCCAGCGGTAGATGCGGGTCGTATCGTGCGAGTAGTCGGTGTCGAACAGCGTCCTGAGCGTGTACGTCTTCTTGGCCGCCTCGGTGATCGCCGCGTCGTAGGTCACGTTCCGGTAGGAGTACGACACGTACTCGGCGAAGCCCTCGATCCACCAGATGGTCGGGGTGGTGATGCCGGCGGTGAAGTCGCCGTACATGTCGAACCGGCCGTCGAGGTAGTGGGTGTACTCGTGGTTGAGGTTCCAGATCTCGAACGCGGGCCGCAGCCACTCCGCCTCGTAGGCGATGAAGCGCGGCTGGTTACCGGCCGCGGCCGGGTCGCCCTCCAGGTACATGCCGCCGTTGTTGGTGTCGATGCCGAACATCGTCCCGGCGTAGTTCTGGTAGTCGGTGCTGGAGTGGAAGACGACGACTTCGATGGTGGTGTTGTTGTCGTTCGCCACGGGGCGGTTGCCGTCGTTCACCAGGTTGTGGAAGTACGCGTCCTGGCTCTTGAGGCTGTTGCAGGCGGTGGTGAGCTGCGCGGAGGTCAAGGCCTGCGCGCGGATCGTGATGCTGGAGCTGCAGGTGTACCGGATCGGCAGAATGGCGGCCGCGAGCCGCGCCTGCAGGTCGCAGGTGCCGTAGTAGGAGCAGTTGGCCTTGTCGTAGTAGTCGGTCATCTCAGCGACGCCGACCCACATGGGCGCGGTCGTCCCGGAGATGTTGCCGCGGTCGAGCAGGGCCTTGACCATCGGCCGCACCTTCGACCGCAGGGTGGTTTCCTGAAGGAATCGGGCCATCTCCCGGCCGGCGTTCGACGCCAGGTAGCTCTGGTCGGTGCCGAGCAGGTTCCAGTTGTTGTCGGCGAAGCCGTACAGCGTGTCGATCACGCTGGGGTCCGCCTGGACGGTGGTCACGAACGCCGGGAGCTGGTGGCCGCGGAAGAGCACCGTGTAGACGTTGTTGACCGCGTTCAGCATCCACCAGCTCGCGTTGTAGGAGCTGTTGTAGCCGTTGAGCAGCCGCTTCACCACGTAGAGGTAGCGGTCGTTCTCCTCGGCGCTGTCGATCAGCGTGACCGCCTCGGCCAGCACCTCGCCGTTGGCGTCGCTCACCGTCGAGGACTTGGAGTTGCCGAAGAAGGTGTCCAGGCCCGCCTCGATCGCGGTCTTGAGCGACGAGCCGTACGTGCCCACGGTGGACGCGTTGTACCAGTGCACGTAGTAGCCGGCGCGCAGGTAGAGCACGAGCTGAGCGGTGCCGGTGGAGTTGTCACCGGGGTAGTACGACCCGTTGTCACGCAGGCCGTACGCGACGCTGCTCATCTGCGCCTCGCGGAAGGCGTAGTAGGCGTCGCTGCCGGTGAGGCTGAACAGGGTGTTGACGCAGTCGGTCGTGGAGGACTTGATCTGCTGGACCAGGGCGCTTCCGGTCCGGCCGGTGAAGTCGCTCACGTTGCACGCGGCCGCCGCCTGCACCGTGGCGGCGGACTTCGCCTTCTCCTGCATGGACGGGCGCGGGTGCGCCGGGGCGGGCTCGGGCCGATCGTAGTCATGGCGCAGCCGCTCGTTGGAGGAGGGCATCGGCGCCCGTTCGCTGACCGGGAGCGGAGAACGCCGGACGTGGTCGGCGCCGTCGGTCGCGAGCAGCGCCGGCGCGGGGGGCGGCGTCTTACCCGCGGATGCCGTCACGACGGGCTTGGCGATGGGCTCGGTGGCGGCCGATGCGGCCGCCGGTTGTAGGGCGAGCCCCAGGCCGAGGGCCGGGACGAGGACGAGCGCGGCCAGTGACGATTTTCTGAGCGTGCGCAGGGGTGGGGTGATTCCCACGAGCAACCTCCGGGGGGTGTGGAAGAACGAGCGTGAGGTTGGATGTGACAGGGGATGCCGCGGCGGCCGGAACGGGCCAGGACGCGGCGGGGGCTCCGCCGGGTCCTGTCGGACCGGCGGGCCACGTGGCTCAGGGATTTCGGAGAGCGAAGAGGTGTTGCCGCCCGTAGTTTGGTGACGAAACCAAACCAGCGGTCATAAAGGCGCACATAGTTCTTGGTTATGACCCTGTTGCAGCCCAGTCCGAGCTGCGGCGGAGCGGGTTGGTTCGGCGTGAACAAGTGGGTGTCGTCCGCCGACAGCGCCGCCGTGAACCCGTGGCCGGACTCGCGGCGCGCCGGAACGAAGCGCCGGGGCATCCCCGGGCTGGTGGAGACGGGGGCGGGAAGGAGGAAGAAGCAGTCATGCGTAAGGGGGAGAAATGAATTTTGTCCGAAAATTCAGGTGCTGGTCATTAATTGCCGCATAATTCTTGGTTATGGATCTCGATATCCGTCACCTCCGTATGATCTGTGCGATAGCGGAGTCGGGCAGCCTGACCAGAGCGGCGGCCCAGGTGGGGCTTTCCCAGCCGGCCATGACGAACCTGCTGCGCCGGATAGAGACCTTCGTCGGGGGCGACCTCTTCGTCCGCAGCCGCTCCGGGGTGGAGCCGACACCGCTTGGCAGCCAGGTCATCGCCCGTGCCCGGATCGTCCTGTCCGAGGTCGACGCGCTGTTCGGCGACCTGCATGGGCCGTCGGAGGCCCGATCCCTGCGGCTGGGCTCGGTCCACGTCGGTTGCGTAGGCAGCATCGTCAACCGGGTCGGCGACGTCCTGCCCGGGCGCGAGATTTCACTGCGGATCGAGCCCTCCACGGCGCTGCTGGCGGAGGCGCTCACGCACGGGCGGCTCGACGCGGCGCTGCTCGGCGTCATCGAGGGCTTCGAAGTCACGCTGGCGCCACCGGTCACCAGCCGGGCGCTGGTATACAGGTATCCGATATTCGTCGCCGTGTCGGCGGGGCACCCGCTCGCGGGAAACGAGGAGATCCGGCTGGCCGACCTCAAGGACGAGGCGTGGATCAGCCCTCCGGGAGCCGACGACGGCTCCCTTGCCGCGCTGCGGGCCTCGTGCCGGGCGGCCGGTTTCGAACCCCGGTTACGCTTCGAGGCACCGAGCGGCGCCGGCCGCCCCTTGGTGGCGGACGGGCACGGCGTGCGGCTGGTCGATCCCTGCTGGACCGCGGCGCCGGGCACCGCCGTACGACCGCTCATGGGAGAGCCGCAGGTGGCACGGCTGCTCGTCGCGTGGCACAGGGACCGCCTGGGCGATGCGACCGCCGGGGCGCTCTATCGCGGCCTCGCCGCGGCGTTCATCGACCATGTGCACGACAATCCTCTCTTCGGACGCTGGTGGGAGGCACACCCCGAGGTGCATCCGCTGGTGTGAGGCCGCTCGCCCTCCTCTTCCTGTCCGCCCACGAGCTTCGAGCCGTTGGCGAAGGGCGGTAACGGTGCGCCCGGCCGAGGTGCAAGATCGCGCCGGGGCCATCCCCGATGGGTCCCGGGAGACCCCAACCCCGGCAGCCAGCTCAAACCCTCGCCAGGGGCGAGTCGCGGGAGGCTCCTCCTACGCCCAACTCGTCGTGAGGAAGCGGGGAACCCGTCGAGAAAGCCTCACGTCTCAACAGTTGTGATCAACCAAGCGACGGCAACAGTACTGGTGATCGGATCGCTGCTGGGCGGAACCGGCGTGGCCCGCGCGGGCACCGCCGAGATCCCCAAGGGGTTCCTGCTGACCGAGCCCGCAGTGACCGCGGGACCGATCGTGGAGGGCGAGGAGTGGTGGAAGATCAGCAACAGTCTGTCCCGGCAGCTCGAACTCAATCCCTGTGGCACGAAGGGGAAACCCCGCGACGGCCGGGTCGCGATGCGCACCATCACATACTCGACCAGCGCTCCCTCCGGGAGCAGCGAACAGCTCGTGCTGTACAGGAGCACCAGGTCCGCCCAGGCCGCGTTCCGTAAGCTTCGGGCGGACCTGGCCAGGTGCCCGAGGCGGGCAACGGCGAAGGGCGACACCGGCTCCGGGTTCGGCTACGTCGGCAAGCCGTTGCGAGTCGGAGACGAGGCCCTGTCTGTCACAGGTCACTTGTACAAGCAGGGGAAGCGTGAGCGTGAGCCCGCCGAGCTGGGGATCGTCGCCCGCCGGGGCGCCGCGCTGTTCTTCTACACCGACATCGGGAACGGCCCGAGAGCGGGCAAGAAAATCGTCAACCAGGCGAAGAGGATGACGAAGAAGGTGTGTGACCTGCCCGGGGTGTGCGGGTAAGTCGCCCGTTTCGGGAAAAGACCCATGTACCCCTCGCCGGTGTCGAGCAGTGCCGGCAGGGGGCGCCGTATGCCGCCGGGTGGCCCATGAGCCACCCGAGTCGACCGGCTCGGCGCCCGGAATCGCCGTGGCCCCTCAGCCGCGACGGCCTGGACCTTTGCGGGCCATGCGGGTGTGGTCAGGCGTGGCGGCTGACGACGGCGTACTGGACGTCGTGGAAGAAGTTCAGGAACTCCTGGAGAGACAGGGTGAACAGCCCGGTGTTCTGTTCGAAGGGGAGGTTCCCGTCCAGGTCGGGGGAGCCTCGGTGGTGCGGGTTGCGCAGGGTGACGGTCGACTTCTGGAGGTCGAGAGCGGCGACCGCCTTGACGAGTGACGCCGCGTTCGTCAGCGCGGTGCCCAGCGCGGGGTTGGTCACGTAGTCGGGGGCCGGCGAGTCTCCCGCGAGCACCAGGCGGACCCCGCTGATCGCATACTCGTGGCGGGCGAAGATGTAGGGGCATGGGCCATGCTCGGCCATCGGCTCCGCCAGTGACGCGAGCAGCCTGACGACCCTGTCCGCCCAGAGGTCCTTCGGCCGGAGCGGCCGCAGAGTCTTCGTGACCTGCGCGCACGCGTTCTGGAAGGCGGCATCGTTTGTCAGGGTCGCGACGGTGTCACGTTCCTCGTCGAGCACGGGCCGCAGCTTCTTCCCGATCTCGGCGAAGTACTGTGCCAACGGGCCCTCGTACCGCTCTCCCAGCGCGATCAGCTCCGCACCGACCTTTCGCCAGCTCACCGAGGCGGTCGGCACCGCGATGCACGGCGATTTCCCCGCCGCCTGATCGGCCACCATGAGCAGCATGTTGAACAGCTCGCCGGTCACCAGGTCGAGCCGCTCCGGGCGCTCGACGACCGCCTTGCCCAACGGTTCCACCTTCACGCCGTGGCTGTAGCGGAGCCGGTGACCGTACAGGCAGGCGAAAAGTACCTCGGAGAACTGCATGCCTTCGCGGATCAGGCGATAGCCGTCCTCCTCCGGGGCGTCCTCGGTGGGAGCGTCGGTGAAGTAGAGGCCGTAGGCGGCGACGAAGGCGGCGAACGCCCTCTCCATGATCGGCACCCAGATGGCCGTCGTCACCGGGAACGCCTCTTCCAGGTACACGTCGCCCCCCAGGGTCCTGCGGCGCCGCACCACGGAGTTCCCGCATATGGCCCTGGCTCGGGCCCCCAGCAGGATGTTTTTCGCACCCAAGGTCGTGCTCTGCGCGAAGAGCGGCTCGACCTCGACGAGCTGCGGCAGCCGGAACGATCGATCCATGAAGGAGATCGTCCGAGTGAACGTGACCAGGAAGGCCGACTCGCTCTTCCTGATCATCCGCTTCAGCTGATCGGGGTCGTGGTCGGCGATGGACGCGAGCAGGGACAGGAAATAGCAGTCGCCAAGGCTTCCCTGGCACACGTCATCGCCACTCGGCCCGCCCCCGAGGTACAGCTTCTCCTTCTCCTGGGTCAGGCTTACCACCTTCGGCAGCTTCTCGTCGGGGACTTCCGCCGGCTTGTCGAGGACCACGTCGTTGGAGTGGACGGTGAGCCCTTTGGCGACACGGGGCTCGGGCAGCTCGACCATGAAACCGTTCTGAGTGGAGAAGAGGTTCGGTCCGTGCAGGTGCAGCTTCGCGTACGCCGCCTTCGCCTGCATCTCGTCTGTCAGGAAGGTCCCCGGGCGCAGCGTCGCCGTGTCGAGCGCCACCCGAAGGGTGATGGACAGCTCACTGTGTTCCGCCTCCGCGCTGTCGAAGTCCGCCGCCCCGTCCGCGTACACCTCGATCAGATCGGTGAGCGCCTCGGCGAGCTCGGGGGGAATGCATTTGAACGCCGCCTCGCGCTCCTTTTTCGTGCGGCCGGCCCACAGCCGCAACATGGTCGGCCACCGTCCTGCGCTGTCCTCGGTGGCGAAGTGCAGAGCGGCCTGCTCGGCCACCTTCCGTACGGCGCTGACCGTCAGCAGGAGACCCGACAACCGGTCGAGGTGTTTCTCCAGTTGTCCCTTCAGCATCGCCCGGCCGGGAACGGCGTCGGTCAGGTTCGTGATGGCGGACTGCACCGCCTCGCAGTGGGCGGCGAACTCCGGCACGCTCGTGACGTCCTGGATCGACGGCGTGGATCCGACGGTGACGAGTGCCTCGACCTGGGCCGCGTCGGCGTCGGAGACCACCGCCGCGGCGTCCACCCAGCCGGTCTCGCTGCCGATCGTGATCCGGACGTTTCCATTTTCGAGCTTAAAAGGCATGTCGGCGAAGGTGAAGACCATCCCGACGGGGAGAATTTTGGGCGTTTTACTACCATTAGGGGTAAATCCAGACTCGCTGATGAATGTTCCGTTCACAGGCCACTCCGGGGCGTATTTCCGATCGAGTCGGCAGATCCTTTCACTTGGCCTGTATACGGTCAATGAATGGATACATCTTTGTGACTCCGGGCAACCATGTGAACAGGGTCGGCCGATTCGGCGGGCGTCACGCTGACGACGGCCGATGCGGCGGTGGCCGCCGCCAGTCCGGAACGCGCTCCGTCTTGAGAATCCTTGGCTTCCGGCCCGGTGTCCCCTGACACTTCACCCCGGCCGGCACAGGGCTCCCGTTTCAGGGCCATTTCCTCGAATGCTCCCTGACCCGGCCGGGTTCTCTTCACCGGACCGCCCGGATATCAACGTTCTCCGGTGTCGCGGCCGACGGACTGGGGGATTTCTACTCCAGGCAGGATTCCTCCTGGCCTTGCCGATCGAACTCCGCCCGCGGCACGAACACGTTGGACTCCTCCCCCGTCTGAAGATCGTACCGATTGTCGAGCACGGTGCCCGGCCTGCGCTTGAGCTCTTCCGCATCACCTATTCGAAACCGGACATGACGTGTTGAATAGCTGTTGTCATTGGTCGCACCGTATGCGCTGTAGGTGATGGTCGAATCGAACGCCGAAGGCTTGAGCACGGCTTCCCATCCGCTGTCGGGTGCGTCAAGGCGGAAGGACGCGATCCCACCCTCAATACGAGGAGCGACGTAGACGGCATCCTTTATGGATGAGCCGCCAGAGGAAGGTTCGTACTCTGAAGGGGCGGCGGCCCCCTCAGAGGAACGATCGTGATAGACAATCACTGCGTCGGGCTGGCGGCCACACCAGGTGAGAACGACAACGAGGTTTCCCATGGCGTCAATGGTGATGCCGGTGATCCCGTTGCTGGGAACGGTGCATCCGGCTGTTCCAAAAACAAGTGCTCCGATGGCGAATAAACCGACGACCCGTCGCATGTGGACAAGGTAGCTCCGCCAGCCGCTCCTTGTACGCCACCGCGTCGCTCGGTCGATCCAGACCGTACGGAGACCGGCCGCCGGTTGTCGGCAATCGGATGGTCGCCGACCGTCCCCTCGGGCGCAAGGGTCATGCCGCAGCGCTGGGCCGCGACCTCGAACAGCCCGATGCCGGGCTTACGGATGCCGTCGACCCCTGATGACGCGCAGGCGTCGACGACGATGCCGCCCCAAGGTACACCGCAGGCTCCACCCCGGCTTAGCCAGAGCGGTTTGCGCCGCCACCCTCGTCTCCGTGCTGCGCGCGTAGGGCTGCGAGGACCGGTTTCTCAGGGAGTTCTCAGGCGGAGCTTGTAGAACTTTCAACTGAGATTTACGAGCATGGGGCAATGGAGCGCGTGCCGCAGGAGGCCGATGCGGCCGATGCTCAGGGAGCCGCGGCCGGGAGGGTTCGGCGGTTTGTCGTCGGGGGCTGCGCACTTGTCGTCGTGGCGGTGCTGGCGTACTGGCTGGGAGGTATCGGTGGGAACGGCGAAGGGGCCGCGCCCGTGCCGAGTGCGACGCCGACGCCCAGCGTGACGCTCACGGTGGCCGACGTCTTCAAGAGGGTCGGGCCGTCGGTGGTGGTCATCCAGGCCGGGAAGTCGCTCGGAACCGGGGTGATCGCGGCCGAGGACGGGACGATTCTGACCGCGCACCACGTCGTCAAAGGCGCGAAGGACGTCAACCTGACGTTCGCCGACGGCACCAAGGCGAAGGCCGTTGTGGTGTCGTCGAATCCCAAGCGCGACGTCGCGACCCTCAAGCCCGCGAAGCTGCCGGAGATCGTCGTCCCGGCGACGCTCGGCGGCGCCGTGGCCGTGGGCGCGCCCGTCGTGGCGATCGGCAATCCGCTGGGCCTGACCTACAGCGTCTCCACCGGCGTTGTGTCGGGCCTGAACCGGTCCGCCAAAGACGGCGACCTGAGCGGGCTCATTCAGTTCGACGCCTCCGTCAACCCGGGCAGCTCCGGCGGTCCCCTCCTGGACGCTCGCGGCCTGGTCATCGGGATCGTCGTCTCGATCGCCGACCCGGGAGGAGACGAGGCGTTCGCCGGTATCGCGTTCGCGGTGCCGATCGGCGTGGCCCTGGGCGGCGGCGAAGGCGGCGGCCCGCCGGGCGGGCCCGAGATCTGATCGAAGCCTCACGAGAAGGAAGACCATGACCTCGACCAAGTCCCCCGAGTCGGCCCATCCGCTCGAACATGTGCTGTTCGAGGTCAAACGCGTGATCGTCGGGCAGGACGTCCTGCTGGAGCGCATGGCCGTCGCGCTGATCGCCGGCGGCCACCTGCTCGTCGAGGGCGTGCCGGGCCTGGCCAAGACACTCGCGGTGCGGTCGATGGCCGCCGCGATCGCCGGAAGTTTCCAGCGCGTCCAGTTCACCCCCGACCTGGTGCCCGCCGACCTCGTGGGCACGCGGGTCTACCACCAGCACTCCGGGGAGTTCCGAACCGAGCTCGGCCCGGTGTTCGCGAACCTGCTGCTGGCCGACGAGATCAACCGTGCCCCCGCCAAGGTGCAGAGCGCCCTGCTGGAGGTGATGCAGGAGCATCAGGTGACGATCGGCCGTGAGACGTTCCGGGTGCCCGAGCCGTTCCTGGTCATGGCGACGGAGAACCCGATCGAGTCGGAGGGCACCTACCCGCTGCCGGAAGCGCAGGTCGACCGTTTCATGATGAAGGTGGTCGTCGACTATCCGACGCGGGCAGAAGAGCAGGCGATCGTCGACCGGGCGCTGCGTCCGCCCGAGCCGCCGCAGCCGATGGTGACGGCCGAGGACCTGATCGCGATGCGGGCCCGCGCTCGGCAGGTGTACGTCGATCCGGCGATCGTCGACTACGCGGTACGGCTGGTCTCCGTGACGCGTTCTCCCGCGACGGCCGGGCTCGGCGAGCTGGAACGGTATGTCACCTACGGGGCGAGCCCGCGGGCGTCCATCGCCCTCGTCACGGGCGCCCGGGCGCTGGCGTTCCTGCGCGGCCGCGACTACGCCCTGCCGCACGACCTGTCCGAGCTCGCGCTCGACGTGCTGCGCCACCGCCTCGTGCTGTCCTACGAGGCCCTCGCGGACGACGTCGACGCCGACATGATCATCACCAGGGTGCTCGGGGCCGTCCGGGCGCCCGACGTCGTCCTGCAGAACCGCTGAGCCATGGCCACCGCCCACGAGAGGCTCCTGCTCCGCCTGGAGTGGAAGGTCGTCCGCAGGCTCGACGGCCGGCTCCAGGGCGCCCACCGCACCGCGCACCGCGGCTCCGGGATCGACTTCACCGGCTTGCGCGCCTACAGCGACGGCGACGACGCCCGGCACATCGACTGGAACGTGACCGCACGGCTGGACGAGCCGCACCTGCGAGTGTTCACCGAGGACCGCGAGCTGACGGTGTGGCTTGTCCTTGACCGGTCGGCGTCGATGGCGGCCGGCCGGCCGGGGCGCGGCAAGCACGACGTACTCGCCGAGCTCGCGCTCGTCCTCGCTCGGCTGTTCGGCCGGGGCGGCAACCGCGTCGGCGCCCTGCTGTTCGACACCGGGACGCCGCGCGTCGTGCCGCCCGGCACCTCCCGGCGGCACGCGCTGCGGATCGGCGCCGAGCTGGAACGCACCTCCGGGACGCGCGCCGGCACCACCACCGACCTGGCGGAGATGCTCGATGCGGCCGGACGACTCGCGCGCCGCCGCGCACTCATCGTCGTGCTGTCGGACTTCATCGGCGACGGCGACTGGGAGCGCTCGCTCCAGCGCCTGGCCCGGCGGCATGAGGTGGTCGCCCTGCGGATCGTGGACACCGCCGACGACGTGCTGCCCGAAGCCGGACTGATCGTGGTCGAGGACGCCGAGACCGGCGAGCAACTCGTGGTCGACTCCGCCGACCCGCTGTTGCGGGTCCGCTTCCGCGCCGCCGTCGACGCCCGCGACGCCCGGCTCGCGGCGGGCATGCGCCGGGCCGGGGTGCCCGTCCACCGCATCGACACCGACCGCGATCTGGCCGAGGCGCTCGTCGAGGTCGTCGCCAGAACCGGGGACCGGTCGCCATGACCGATAGACACCTGAGGCCGGCGAAGGAGGCCTCATGACCCTGTCCTCCCCGCTCCTGCTGGTCATCGGACTGTTCGTCACGGCGGCGCTCGTCTGGGCGACCGTCGTCTCGGCGCGCCGCCGGACGGCAGCGCTAGCCGCGGCCGGCGTCGCTGTGCCGGGCGGCCGCCGGGCGTACCTCGGCATCGGCCTGACGATCGCGGGCGTCGGGGTACTCGCGATCGCCACCGCCGGACCGACGGCCATGGTGCCGGTGCCGCGGACCGCGGGCACCGTCATCCTCGCCATCGACGTCTCCAACAGCATGGGGGCGGACGACGTCGCGCCCACCCGGCTGGCGGCCGCGCAGCGGGCGGCCCGCGCGTTCGTGGCGGCCCAGCCCGGCAGCGTCGACATCGGAGTCGTCGCGTTCGAACGGGGCGCGCTCACCACCGCACGGCCCAACGCCGACCACTCCGTCGCGCTCGCGGCCATCGACCGGCTGAAGATCACCGGCGGCACCTCGCTGGGGACGGCCATCACGGCCTCGCTGTCGGCGATCATCGGCAAGCAGGTGGCCGTCGGCCGCGACGGCGCCGCTCCCGACATCGGCTACTGGCCGTCGGCGACGATCGTGATGTTCTCCGACGGCCAGAACCAGGGCGCGGACGTCGAACGCGCCGCCACCGTGGCCCAGCGGGCGGGCGTCCACATCCACACCGTCGGGGTCGGCACCACGGCCGGGGCGACGGTGCGGGTCGACGGCTACCACCTGCAGACCTCGCTTGAGGAGGACACCCTCGCCGTGATCGCGCAGACCACCGGCGGTGCCTACCACCCCGCCTCCGACACCGCGCGGCTCGACGGGATCGCCGACACGATCGATCTGCGGCTCACCGTCTCCGACGAGCCGCTGCCCCTCGCCGGCGGGCTGATCGGGCTCGCCCTCGCGCTGCTCACCGCGGGAGCGGCGCTCACCGTGCTCCGGTCTGGACGGGTGATCTGAATGTCGTTCTCATGGCCGTGGGCGCTGCTGGCAGTCCTGATCATTCCGCTGATCTTCGCCATCCGCGAGTGGGCGCGGCGCCGCCGCCGGCGGGCCGCCGTGCGCGTCACCTCGATCGCGCTCGTACGGAGCGCCCTGCCCGGCCGTACGCGCTGGACGCGGAAGATCCCCGCGGCACTGTTCATAGCCGGGCTCGCGCTGCTCGTGGTCGGGGCCGCGCGCCCGCAGGCGTCGGTCCCGGTGCCGCAGACGTCGGCGACGATCCTGCTCGCGTTCGACACCTCCGGCTCCATGTGTTCCACGGACGTCGACCCCAACCGCATCATCGCCGCGAAGAAGGCCGCCGCGGACTTCATCGAGTCACAGCGGGGCGGGCCGCGCATCGGCCTGGTCACCTTCGCGGGCACCGCGGGTCTGCTCGTCCCTCCAACCGATGACACCGACTCGCTGATCGAGGCGCTGGACGGCCTCACCGTGTCCCGCGGCACCGCGATCGGGCAGGCCATGCTCACCTCGATCGACGCGATCGCGGGGGTCGACCCGTCGGTCGCCCCCACCGGGGCGGACCCCGGCGCCGGGGAAGGCCACGCCGCTGCCGCGATCGTCGTGCTCACCGACGGCGCCAACACCCAGGGCGTCGACCCGCAGCTCGCCGCCCAGGAGGCGGCCCTGCGCCGCGTCCGCGTCTTCACCATCGGCTTCGGCACCACGAACCCGGCCCCGATGGTCTGCGACAACTCACAGTTCGACGGCCGCGGCTTCGGCGGCCGGGGCGGCGGCTTCGGCGGCCGCGGCGGATTCGACAGCGGCCGCAACCCCCGCACCATCGACGAGCCCGCACTCAAGCGGATAGCCCAGACCACCGGCGGCTCCTACCACCGCGCGGAGAACGCCGACCAGCTCCAAAGCGCCCTCGACACCCTTCCCGGCAGCTTCACCGTCATCCGTCAACGGGTCGACACAGCCGCCGCCTTCGCCGCCGGTGGCGCCGTCCTCATCGCCGCGGCCCTGTCCCTCTCCCTCTGGTGGAACCGCCCCCGGACCCCGACCCGGTGACGGCAGCATGTAGCCGGTAGATGTCAAACCGAATGACACACGTCCTGCTGCGTTGCTTGCCTGCTGATCCTCCGTGGTCTCGATCGTGGACGGTCGGGGTTCGTTGATCCATGCCTTCTCGGGTGGCCCAGCGCGCCGGCCACGGCGTTGACATGCTCCTCCGTGTCTACGCCAAGTGCATCGAAGGGCAGCGGGCTTGGGCCAACGACCAAATCACCATGAAGAAGTCTCGGCGAGTTCGGAGCTTCTTGCTTTTCAACCTTGGTGATCCCTGTAACCCGGACATTGATCACGGCGATATTCCGGAAGCAGATGGTGAGATGAGTTCTGCTGCACCACCACCACATCAGCAGCAACCTGCAACAGCTCGATGCGGAGAGCACGATGGCTGAAATCGTGAGTAACCGGGCGGTCGAACAGGCCGCCATCGAATACGTCATTGCCAGAGAGCGTGAGGAGGGCCGTCTCGCACGCGACACCCGTGGTACGGGCGCTGCTGCGGACATCGACAGCCCGCCACGGACTATCGAAGTGAAAGCGTACGGGCGTTCAGCCCGAGGCACAGATCTATGGCTGGAGGTCCGTCAAGTTGAGGAAGCTCGGCGCAATCCCGATTTCTATGTCTATGTAGTCGAGAACGTGCGCCAAGGGAGCCCGGAGCTCTTCACGCTGAAAGTGCTTGGAGGTCAGCGACTCGCCCGCCTCATACAACGTGCGAAGGAGCAGCGCTACTACACCGTGCCGTGGCCGGTGGCCGATTATGACGCCGGCTGATCCCGGTCATCGTTGAGCCGATGCTCTCGCTCCACCACGCCCGGCTGACCCCGCCGCCGCGCTCACGTTTCCGCTGTTAGCTCGCAAGATCACAGCATGTTCCTGGGAAGTTGGGATAGGGAGGGCTGGCCGGACCGGGTGCTGTGACCTGGCCGGATGGCCACAAGATCATCCCGTGCATATTCCGCGAACAGCGATTCGGGGCTTCAACAAGTAGCCTACGACTGCGCACGGCGGAAGCCGTACCTGGGCAGGACTCCCAGGTCACACAGCAAACCACAAGGTCAACTAGGTGCCCCCGGCATGATTCGAACATGCGACACCCGCTTTAGGAGAGCGGTGGCCGTACGGCTAGCTCGTGTGGCATGAGCTGCGCAAACGCCCCGCGCATCCCGCACATCTTGCAAGATCATCCCACATGTGTCCCGCACCCGCGGAGGCTGGCCACTACGTCATCCGGTGGCAAGGCCCGACGAAGGAGGGCCGCGGCAGCCGATCACCCCGCCCCGTACGGCGCGAGCCATAGCCAGCGATCGTCACAGCCTCAACCCTGCTCACTCGGAAACCTCGTCAAGCCACAGGCGGTGGCTGAAGCCGCCCCGTTCGGTCCGCTTGCGGCGCGCCGCCTCCCGCACCTGTTCGCCGGAGAACCCAAGGACCTCGGTGAGGGCCATCAGCACCTCGTGGATGTCGGCCAGCTCCCCCAGACGGTCATCGGGACCGGCCTGGCGCAGCTCCTCGGCTTCCTCGGCGAGCTTGGCGGTCAGTGCGGGGACCAGCTCCGCCTCGTCGAGGACGCGGACCATGGCCGTCTTGCCGGCGGCTTCGATGATCTCCGGGATCCGGTCACGGACCAGCTTGCCGTAGGCGATCCTCTGCCCCTGGCTCAAAATGTCACCCTCCTAGCCGATACTGCCCACGTGGATTACCGACGCGGTGTGGTCACCGCCGAAAGCGTATGGCGTGCCATCGTGCTGTACGGCGCCAACTCGGCCACCTACAAGTTCGCCTTCGGCGCGGCTCTGCTGGAGACCGCCACCACCGGCCGCACCCACGTCACCCTGGAGGAGCTCGCGCCGCGCTACGCCGAGCTGCTCTGCCAGGCCCTGGAGCGCCAGCCCCGGCAGAACACCTCCGACCGCGGCCGGTTCCTGGACGCCTGCCGCGCCTTCAACGCCGGCGACCTCCACCGCGACGCGCTGCACGCGCGGACCATCCGGCTCGGCTTCGCCAACGTCATCGACGCCTTCCCCCAGCTCGGCGGGGCTCCGGCGCCAGTGCGCTACTACGAGGACCGGCGCAAACACTCCACGACTCCGGGCCTCATTCTGCGTGACGAGCTCCTTGAGCTGGCCCGGTCGGTGCACGCCCCCGCCCTCGACGCCGAGACCGCCGCCCGCTGGCGGCTGGTAGAAACCGCGTGGGCAACCGGCGTCTCCGGCGCCGTCTTGGCCCCTGCACTGGTCTACGACCGCGACACCCAAAACCTGGTCCTGCAGACCAAGCAGCGCCGCAGAAGCGTCACCGGCGTCGTCGCCGCCCTCAACGGCTACCAGGACGGCCGCTGCGCCTACTGCGACCGGCTCATGACGCAGGAGAACACGGGCTCCGGGCCTATCGTCGAGCACGTCCTGCCCTGGAGGCTGCTCACCCGCTCCTGGGACGGCCCCGACGTCGATGCCGTCTGGAACCTGGTGCTGTCGTGCAAGCCCTGCAACGATGCCAAGCGGGATCGGGCACCGCATGAGGACTGGATGCCATGGCTGGAGCAGCGCAACAACGACCTCATCGAATCACGTCACCCCCTGCGCGAGGTCCTCATGACCCAGACCGGCGACACCGCAGCCGCGCGATATGCCACCCTCAAGCGTGCTTACCAGCGGGCGACCGAACTGCTGCCGGCTGTGTGGACACCCTCCATCACCGCATCCCGACAGCAGATGAAGCACTTCACCGTAGGCGAACGTCCCCAGGCTCATTTTGACGGTGAGAGTCGGTAAACATGAGACCGGAGACGTGCTAGAGAAGGCGGGCCCAGATGCCTGCATGGGTGTTGGTCTGTAACCCAGCGAAGTTCGACCTTGTCGGGATGATGAGGGACGGCAAGAAGCCCCATGCTTGGGTGATCGGCAGATACCGCAAAGAGATTTCTCGGGGAGAGCCCTTTGCGCTGTGGCTGACAGGTTCTTCTGGAGGGATCGTTGCCATCGGAGAGATCGCAGGTCTTCCGCACCAAACAGCCGAGTCTGCCAATGCTGAGTACTGGGCTGATCCTCCCACTGAGGAGCGATGGGTCGTTCCGATCGCCGTCACCCATTGGATGGACCCTGTTGTGCCGCGCGACGTAGTCAAGGCCGACAGTCTGTTGGCCGGTGCTACACCGTTGACTCAGCCGTTTGCGACTAACCCTCATCGACTATCTGAAGACCAATGGCAGCACCTCATGAATTTGACGACTCAGCCGGGGCAGCACCATCATGCCCAGGACCCCAACGGGTGTCACTTGGATCCTGGACAGGAGATTCGCCGTGTTGAACTGCATCAACGCTATGGCGGTAGCGGACAGGGCGGAATTTCCCCTTCCCGAACAACTCCCAACATTCTGATCTTCACGGATCCCAACTCTGGTCGTGAGCACGGGTACTACGACGAGTGGGCTGAGGACGGCACTTTCCACTACACGGGTGAGGGACAGATCGGCGATCAAACTTTCACTCGTGGAAACAAGGCCATCCGTGACCACATGCAGGACGGGCGTGCTCTGCAACTGTTCGAGGGATCACGGGGCACGGTCCGCTACGTAGGGGAGTTCGCGCTCGATCCGATTACGCCGTGGTCATACGGGCGTGCTCCTGAGACGGGTGGAGGTCCCGAGCGTCAGGTCATCCGCTTCCATATGGTCCGCATTGGGGCTCCCGTCCTACGATCAGACGTTCCCGTAGGGGTGGGGTATCGCGAAGCAGATGAGGAAGTCGTCCCGGCGCCGGCCGCGTCTACGCCCAACCTCGAACTCAACGGTCGTAATTTGCGCGCACACCGGCGGCTGCAGAACCAACTTGCTGCTGGGCTGCGTGATCGCGGTATAGAGCCGCTGTCACCGGGACCGTCCGACCCAGACTTTGACCTTGCCTGGCGCCCCGGTCCGGGCTGCCTCACGGTATGCGAGATTAAGTCACTGACGCCGACCAACGAGATCAATCAACTACGGTTGGGGCTTGGTCAGGTTCTCGATTATGTAGACCAGCTACGGAGTCGAGCTGAGACAGTGCTCGGGCTCCTTTGGATCGAGCGCACACCAACTGATAGCCGCTGGATTGAATTGTGTCATCGGGCCGGTATTCACCTTGCTTGGCCAGGAATGGAGCAAAAGATTGCAGAATTGGAGGAGCTCTGAGCCTTAACCGTAATTAATTTCGATCATGTCATCACATAGAGGAATCAGGAGAAGCAAATGACCAGCGCTTACGAGTCAGATCCTATTTTCGACACCGTTCCCAGGCAGCTCTCCAATCTTGTAACTCGTATTCAGGCAGGAGAGATAGCCCTCCCTGATTTCCAGAGAGATTTCGTCTGGGATGCCTCCAAGACGGAAGAGCTGATTCGTTCGATCATTTCGAAGTTCCCTGTTGGGACTCTCCTTTTCTGGAAGCAGGGTAGCGAAGAGCTCTTCGCCAGCAGGAGTTTCACGGGAGCGCCAGAGCTGGGAGCCCAAAAACCGGCAGAACTGGTGCTAGATGGACAGCAGCGCTTGACCGCACTGTTCCAGGCTCTTATGGGTACAGGGGACGAGCGTTTTTATCTGAAGGTTGACGAGTTCGTTGATATAATCAATTATTGCGTACTCGACTTTCATGAAGTAAAATTCGAGCGCGCTATCATATCGGTCCCAGTGAAGTCGGGGATGGCACAGGAGAAGAAAAATGCAGAGACTCTCCGCAGTTCGCATTTCCCTGTAGACCAAGTAAATGTCTTCGACGACTGGCTCGATGATTACGTTGAAAACTTGAGATCCGATGATGAGGGGGTCAACCCGAAACATCTAAAGTCTCTTTATCGCCGCATGCGAGACAAGTATATTGTTCCGCTGCGTTCATATGGTCTGCCGGTTCTCACTCTCCCGGAGACCACGCCAATCGAGGCGGTATGTACGATCTTTGAGACTCTGAACCGGACAGGTAAGCAACTCGGCCCCTTCGAGCTCCTGACTGCCCGATATTATCCACAAGGAGTTAATCTCCGGGATTATTGGGTAGAAGCCCTGGAGAACTATCGAGCTCTGGCTGATTTCAAAATAGATCCGTACAGTGTTCTGCAGGCAGTCTGCCTCAGGGCTCACAACTCGGCTCAACGTTCTGATGTACTTAAAAATCTGACCGCGAATGACATTCGTGAGCACTGGAATCCAGTAATTAAAGGGATTGCCGGTGTTGTAGACATGCTGCAATCCGATTGTGGCCTGATCGCACCTAAATGGCTTCCTTATGGGATGCTACTTATCCCCATGGCGGCTACATGGCCAGAGATCCAGGAACTCGAACCCATCAAGAGGATTTCTGCATACGAAAGGCTGCAGCAGTTTTTCTGGTGCAGTGTGTTCACTACAAACTACGATCAAGGTGCTAACAGTCAGGTCGGCGCTGATTATTCATTGCTGAAAAGTTGGGCTATCACCGGCGAGGGGAAGGAGCCTGAGGCTGTAAGCGAGGATATGCCCATCGATGTCGCTACATTTCGAGCAGCATCGGTGCGAAGGAAAGCGCTGTATGCCGGCTTGATGTGTCTGCTGGTCAAGAGTCGGGCGGAAGATTTTCATACGGGTCAAGCTATGACCCCCTACAGAGTGAAGGAAGTGCAGATCGACTCGCATCATATCTTCCCGAAGGGCTATCTGAAGAAGCAGAATTCGAGCGAAAGCTCTGAGCTGCTTTTAAATCGGACTCTCATCGATGCTGACACGAATAGGATCATCAAAGATAAGGCTCCAAGTGTCTATCTAAAGGACATGGCCGAAGCCTATGGGGATGAAAAGCTATCTTCAGTTATCTCCTCCCATGCAATAAAGGTGGATTCGGAGAGCGGCATCATGAGGGATGACTACAAGTCCTTCCTTGATGAGCGCCTTGAGATCATCGTTCAGTTCGTTGAACGTGCCACGGGACGGAAGCTTGTTGGGGAAACCTCGATATAAGCGATATGTTCACCTGATATCACCTCGTCCGCAGTCAGGCCACAAGTGAAGCAGAAATAGGCACTGGTCCGCTGGGCTTGGCTGGGTCAATGGTGTACGAGGTGATTAGTACTCCAGCCGCAGATCGTGAGGCCGAGCAAGTTCGTGCGCATGTGAACCTGTAGGCCTAGGGCCACAGGTTCGAGGGACGGCCACCGCTGT